>CAZPZE010000098.1:0-17088 GCA_964590625.1 uncultured Solibacteraceae bacterium | reverse complement strand
CGCGTGGCCACCAATCTCATCGAGATTGATCCTGAGTCTCCCTCTGTAGAAGCGCTCGACCGCGCCGAGGCGGCAATCCGTCTGGGGCAGGTGGTTGCGATTCCTACGGACGCGCTGTATGCCCTGGTGGCGAATCCGTTCGATCTCCGCGCGGTTCGGCAGGTCTACCACGCCAAGGGCAGGGAGAACCATCGCCCGCTGCCAATTTTCGTTCGCGACACACTGATGGTGGAAGAACTGGTGCGCGAGGTCACGCCGCGCTTCCACGTTCTCGCGCGGCGATTCTGGCCAGGGCCGCTCACCATCATCATGACGGCTTCTCCCACACTGCCGCTGCGCGCGACGGGCAACACCGGCCGGCTTGCCGTCAGGCAGTCAAAATCCCGCCTGGTAGATGAGCTTCTCACGCGTCTCGACCAGCCTCTGATTGCCACGAGCGCCAATCTCTCCGGCCGGCCCACATGCACCACCGGCATTGAGGTTTTCGGCGTGATGGATGGCCGCGTCGATCTCGTGCTCGATGGTGGTCCCAGCATCGGCATCGGTGCGACGACGCTCGATATTACGGAAGTGGACTGGCGTCTCATCCGCGAAGGTGCGATTCCGCGAACCGAAATTGCCGAATGCCTCGACGGCAGTGTCTGATCGTCAGCGGATCGATTCGGGCGCTGAGCCGAGTTTGATCGTCACCTTCATCGTCCGGCCGTCACGGTAGATCGTCAGTTGGATCGACTCGCCGCCGCGCTTCTGCATGATGGCCTGCGTGAGCGCCTGCTCGCTATCCACAGGCTTGCCGTCGATCGCTTCGATCAGATCGCCGCCGACCCCGAACTGCGTGAAGCCGTAGCGAATCATCCGCGAAGGTCCGCGAAGTACGCCGGAAGCGGGCGAGCCGTCCTCGATCTGCTGAATCAGCAAGCCGCCGGATTCCGGCAGATCGAGCTGATCGGAGAATTGCCAGTTTGGCGGAATGTAAATCGTCTGGCTCACCCCGAGCACCGCGCGTGAGATATGGCCCGTCGCACGGTATTCTTCGAGCATTGCCTTCACGCGGTTGATCGGCATGGCGAAACCGATGCCGATACTGCCCGCCTGACCAGTTGCGGTCTGCGAGCCGAGAATCATGGTGTTGACGCCGATCACGTTGCCGCTCGAATCGAGCAGCGGACCGCCGCTGTTGCCGGGGTTGATGGCGGCATCGGTCTGGATGAGCCCTTCCATCTCGACCCCGTCTTCGTTTTCCAGACGGCGTCCGAGCGAACTCACGATACCGGTGGTGAGCGTGCCGCCGAAGCCGAATGGATTGCCGATGGCGAGAACTTTCTGTCCAACCAGAAGCTTGTCGGAATCGCCGAGAGGAAGCGCGGTCAGCTTGTGGCCGGCATTGATTCGGAGGATTGCCAGATCGTCGCGGCTGTCAACGCCGAGAATATCCGCGTCGTATTGCTTCGAATCGGAGAGTGTGACCTGAACCTGTCGCGCGCCGGCGATCACGTGCTTGTTGGTCACGATCTCGCCTTCTTCGTTGATGATGAATCCGGAGCCCATGCCTTTTACCGGAAACACCTGAAGGAACATATTCCGCTGGTAGGCGACGCTTGTGATATTGACGGTCGCGAGATGGCTCGTCTTGTAGATATCGATGTTGTTCTGCTCGTCGGCTTCGAAGCCCGAGGCGCCGTGCGCTGTGACGGGATCCACCCAAAGCTTGCCGCTCGTCGAAAGCGGCCGCAGCAGCCTTTGCACGCTCCAGTTACCGTGAGTCGTAATCAGCCAGAAGGTCGCCACCAGGACCAAAGTCAAAATGAGCGCGCGTGGTCTCATGCCGCCAGTCTCCTTAACTCTTCAAATATCAGTTTAGTTTGACGCAGGGTGTCTTCCTTCGTGCCACTGGTATCCACCACATAGTCGGCTTTCGCCAGTTTTTCGGCCATGGGCATCTGGTGAGCCAGCCGCGCCAGGACATTCTCCCGCGTCGCGCCCGGGCGCTCCAGAGCCCGCTCGAGCTGCTGTTCCTCGCTGCAGGTGACCACGATCGTCTTCTCCATCCCCGCCATGCCGCCGGATTCGAAAAGAATCGCCGCCACATAGACGATCACCGCGGCGGGATCGGCAGCCTGGATTTCGGCCACCATCTTCGCGGCGCGTTCCCGGACTGCAGGATGGACAATCGCATTCAGCCGCGCCAGTTCCTCCGGCTTGCCGAACACGCGCGAGGACAGTTCGGCGCGATCTGTGGTGCCGAATGCCTTCAGGACCGCCTCGTGGGCCTCTCCGCCGGGCGCGAGGACCTGATGGCCCAGTTCGTCGGCTTCGATCGTGTGAGCGCCCAGACGGCGCAGTTCGGACGCAACAAAGCTTTTGCCGCACGCCATGCCGCCCGTCAGCCCGGCGATCAGCATCGGCGTTCGGCGGCTTCGCGTTCTGCTGCTTTGCGTTCTGCTGCTTCGATGGTGTTCCGCATCAGCATCGCGATGGTGAGCGGGCCGACGCCGCCCGGAACAGGAGTATAGGCGGAGGCCACTTTCGCCATATCGGCGGGACGCACATCGCCGACGAGCAGCGAACCGCGCCGGTCGAAGTCCGCCAGCCTAGACGCGTCGAAGATCCGCTCGGCTTCCGCGCGCGTGCGGACCGTGTTCATCCCGACATCCACCACCACTGCACCGGGGCGAATGTATTCCTCATCGATCATCGCCGGGCGGCCGATCGCCGCCACCAGGATCTCCGCCGTGCGGCAGACGCCTGGAAGATCGCGCGTGCGCGAATGGCAGATAGTGACGGTGGCGTTTTCCTGCAGGAGCAGCAGCGCCATCGGCTTGCCGACGATATCGCTGCGCCCGACCACGACCGCGTTCTGGCCCGCGATCGGAATCTGATTTCGCTTCAGCAGTTCGATGATGCCGGCGGGCGTGCAGGGCCGCAGCCCTGGCCGCCCCGTGGAAAGCAGACCGGCATTATACGGATGAAATCCGTCAACGTCCTTTTCCGGCGCCACCGCCAGCAGCGCCTTCTGCGCATCGATGTGCGCAGGCAGCGGGAGCTGGACCAGGATGCCGTCGATGTCCTTCCGCGCATTCAGCCCCGCGATGATTTCGAGAAGGCCCTCGGTCGTCAGCGACGCATCGCGCGTGATGGTTTCGTGATGCAGCCCGAGTTCCTCGGCCGTCTTCGTCTTGTTGCGGACGTAAACCGCCGAGGCGGAGTTATCGCCCACCAGCACCACCGCCAGCCCCGGCGGCCTGCCTGCTTTCGCAATCATCTGCGCCACGCGCGGACGGCACTCTTCCTTGATCTGGTCGCGTACGGCGTTTCCGTTGAGAATCAGACTCATATTTATGCTGTCAGCATTTCCCGGACGTTGGCTTCCACAATGCGGCGGATTTTCTCCTCGCCGATGAATGTTTTCACGAGCGGCGGCAGTTCCATATCGACGATGACATTCGCGTCATACACGTCGATGGTTCCCGCAAGCGGCACCGAAATGTAGCCCATTCTGCCAGTGAATGAGAACCGCATCTGCGAAGCGGTCCATGTCTGCCGCTTATCGACGATTTGAATGCTGGAGCCGCCGACGCCACCGAGGATATGGTCGAGGCAGCGGTCCATCACCGGCATCGCCGCGTCTTTCCCCAATTGATGCGCGACTTCGACTCTCATGCTTCATTCCTTTTCAGCTGCCCGCAGGCGGCGTAGATATCGAGACCTCGCGGGCGGCGGATGAAACACGGCACGGAGCGCTTCACAATCTCCTGGAACGAAGCCACGCGTTCTGCGAGCGGTGTTTCAAACGGAATGCCGGGCCCCGGATTCAGCGCGATCAGATTCACCTTGCAGTTGATGTTGCCGAGCATCCCCGCCACGCGGCGCGCATCCGCATCGGTATCGTTCACCCCGCGCAGCATCACGTATTCGAACGTCAGCCGCTCCCAGCTTCGCAGCGGATAGGCGCGGCAGGCTTCGAGCAGATCTTTCAAATGCCACTTCCGCGTGATCGGCATGAGTTCCTGGCGCTGCTCTTCGGTCGAAGCGTTGAGCGAGATTGCGAGCTTCGGCCGCACCTCGGCTTTGCCCAGCTCTTCAATCTTCGGAATGATGCCGGATGTCGAAACCGTGATTCGCCGCTCGCTCATCCCGACCGCTTCGGGGTCGGTCAGAATCCGGGTCGCCTTCAGAACATTCGGGAGATTCAGCAGCGGCTCCCCCATCCCCATCATCACGATATTGAAGCGGCGATTCGTCACGAGCAGGCCGTTGTCGCGGGCGACATAGAGAACCTGCCCGACGATCTCCCCGGCCGTCAGCGACCGTTCCAGCCCCATCAGGGCTGTCATGCAGAATTTACAGTCGACCGGACACCCCACCTGGCTGGAGATACAGACCGTGTCGCGGTCCTCTTCGGGCATCAGGACGGTTTCCACCGTGCGGCCGTCCTGGAGGCGCAGCAGATAGCGCCGGGTGCCGTCTGTGGAGTTGTAGACCCGGTCTGCCACAGGTAGCCCCAGTTCGGCGTGCGAGGCCAGTTCCTGGCGCAGTGTGGCGGGCAGCGTCGAAATCTGGACGAGGTCGGAAACCTTCTGGTTGTAGATGGCCCGATACACCTGCGCCGCCCGGAAGGCGGGCTGATCCGGCGGCAGCACCTGTCGCAGCTCGCTAAGTTCCATCCCTACAAGAGCTTGCGGCATTTACTTTCAGGTTAGCACGCGCCGCGCGCATGTGGTACAAACGAATCAGGTCCTTGCATTGTCCTTCACCCCCATAGTCGAGCCGCCGATTCCCTCGCCCGTCCCGTCCAGTCTGGATCGCGACATTCGCACCACCACGCTCTCGAACGGCATCAAGGTCATTACGGAAACCATGCCGCACGTGCGGTCGGTGTCGGTCGGCGTCTGGGTGGGCTCCGGATCCCGCCGCGAGGCGCCCGAACAGAACGGCGTTTCGCACTTCATCGAGCACATGCTGTTCAAGGGGACCCAGACACGGTCGGCTGAGGACATCGCCCGCTCTGTCGACTCCATCGGCGGTAACCTCGACGCGTTCACCGCCAAAGAGATGACCTGCTTCAACACCAAGGTCCTCGATGAGCACGTGCCGATCGCCATGGATGTGCTCAGCGATCTGGTGCTGAATCCGCGCTTCGACGAAGAGGATATCGGGAAGGAAAAGAGCGTCGTCCTCGAAGAGATCAAGATGGACGCGGACAGCCCCGACTACCTGGTGCACGAGATTTTCTCCGCGCACTTCTGGAAAGGCCACTCGCTGGGGCGTCCCATTCTCGGAACGCGCGAGACGGTCAAGGGTCTTTCGCGTGAGACCATTCAGGATTACTATCGCGCCGTTTATACGCCCGAGAATCTGCTGATCACCGCGGCCGGTAATCTTTCGCATGAGCGCCTGGTGGAACTTGCCGCCGGACATTTCGAAAAACTCAAGCCCGCCGGACCCGTGCCGCAGGAGCCGGTGCCCGCGACGCACTCCGGCGTCATTCTGCGGACGAAGAAGGAACTGGAGCAGGTGCATCTCTGCTTCGGCGTTCCGTCCTATCCGATCCCGCACGAAGACCGGTTCCACTGCTATGTGCTGAATACGGTGCTGGGTGGCGGCATGAGCTCGCGGCTGTTCCAGAACATTCGTGAACGCCAGGGGCTGGCCTATTCCGTTTACTCCGATATCAGCCCTTACACCGATACCGGCTGTCTGATGGTGTGCGCGGGGACCTCAATTGAATCCGTCCGCAAGCTGGTGGATTCGGTTCTGCATGAATTCTCGGAACTGCGGCGGAATCCGGTGCCGGCCGAGGAATTACGGCGCGCCAAGGATCATCTCAAGGGCTCGCTGATGCTCAGCCTCGAATCCACATCCAGCCGGATGTCGAATCTGGCGCGCCAGGAAATGCATTTCAAACGGTTCTTCTCTCTTGATGAACTCGTCGAGAGCATCGAGAAAGTAACCGCGCAGGATATTCAGTCTGTCGCGCAGGAGTTTTTCGAGCCGAAGCAGATTGCCCTCACGGTTCTGGGCAATCTGAACGGCCTGAAAATCAGTCGCGAAGACCTGGTCTGTTAAGCGCTACTTCTTAGTGGTGGTTTTATCAGCGACTTTCTGGGAGGCGTCGTGCGTGCCTTCCTTGACTTTGTGGCCGACTTTCTTCGCGCCTTTGCCGACACCCTTGCCGGCATCCTTTGCGGCGGTCCCCACGTCTTTGCCCGCGTTCTTCGTCGCGGTGCCGGCGTCCTTCATATCCTGCTTCGCAGTGTTCTGGGCGTAGGCCCCTGCGCTCAGTCCAATACCGATCACCGTAGCTGCAAGTACTCGTAGAATCTTCATCTGCGTAACCTCCGCAGGGTTTATTGCAAAAGGCTCGCCACTCGGCGGAAAATGTTGTCGAGAACAGCGTAAAGCGCGGATTTCGCCGCCGAACCGTGCGCTTTCTCGCCGGAGAGGATGGCATCGGGCGGCTGCTCGTAAGGTCCGCCACCAATTTCGTCTCCGCAATGTGAGATCAGAGCCTCGAGGCCTTTGGCTGTGGCCTCGAGATGGAACTGCAATCCCAACGCGGAGGGGTGTTCGAAGGCCTGTACGGCGCAGCCTTCGCTTTTCGCGAGATGGACGCAGCCTGGGGGGAGACTGTAGGTCTCGCCGTGCCAATGCAGCACATCCAGCGTGGCGGGAAGCCCGGGAATCGAAAACGAACCAGACGCCTCCGGCAGCATCTGGATGGGGAACCAGCCGATTTCTTTGACCCGATTCCGGTAGACCGGCGTTCCCAGCGCCTCCGCGAGAAGCTGCGAGCCGAGGCAGACCCCGAGAACAAACTTATTCTGCTTCAGACATTGCGCCACCAGCGCCTTCTCCGGGCGCAGCCATTCGTATTCTGCTTCGTCATGGACGCTCATCGGCCCGCCCATCACCACCAGCAGTTCGAAGCTGTTCAGATCCGGCAGGCGTTCGCCGTCATAGAGACGTACGATGCGAAAGGCGTGGCCGCGCTCGCCGGCCCACGTCTCGATATTTCCCGGACCTTCGAAGGGGACATGCTGCAGACAGGTGATCCGCATCTCTTCTGAGGATACCCATCGACGCCTCCCGGAATAGTTAAGTTTGTACTTGACAATCGCCCGTGCCCGGCTATATAGTTAAGTTACAACTTAACTATGGAGGTTGCCATGAAAGAACAATCGATCACCCACCACACATTCACGATGGAACGGTATTACCCGGCGCCGCCGGCAACAGTCTTCGCGGCGTTCTCGGATCCGGCCAAAAAACAGCGCTGGTTCGGAGAAGCCCGCACTCACGATCTCGAGCGCTTCGATCTGGACTTTCGCGAAGGCGGCGAGGAACACGCCAGCTATCGTTTCAGGGAAGGTTCGCCGCTGCCCGGGGTCGTTCTGACCAATGACAGCGTGTATCAGAACATCGTGCCGGACAGCCGCATCATGATGGCCTCCGCGATGAGCCTGGGCGGACGCTGCATTTCGACCTCGCTCGCGACCTTCGAGTTCCTCGAAGCCGCGGACGGCGGCACCGATCTGATCTTCACGCACCACGGCGCGTTTCTGGAAGGCTCCGGAGGCCCGGAGATGCGTGAACTCGGATGGAAAAATCTGTTTGAGAGACTGACGGAAGAGATCGCGCGCCCGTGAGCCGGAAAAAGCCAGACGCAGACCTTGTCTTCCAGGCGCTGGGAGATGCCACCCGCCGCCGCATGCTCGAAAAAATCAGCCGCGGCCCGATTTCGGTGTCCCAACTGGCGGAACCATTCGACATGACGCTGGCCGCTGTGGTACAGCATCTTCAGGTGCTCGAAGAAAGCGGTCTGATCAGCACGCAGAAGATCGGGCGCGTTCGTACCTGCAACATCGAACGCGCTGGATTTCAGGCGGCGGAAGCGTGGATTGCCAACCGCCGGTCGATCTGGGACAAGCGCCTGGACGCGCTCGGCGATTTACTCAGCCAACCTTGAACGGCGGCTTGAGATACTGGTTCGCGTCCTTGTTGTTGGAGAACTCGCCCTTTACGGCGTCCCACTCGAGCTTGCCTTCCACGCGCTGCGCGATCACACCGAGCAGCATCCAGGAGACGAACGGCACCGCGACGTTGAAGTTCGAACTGGCCGGATCGCCGCCTTTGGCTGCGCGAATCCAGTCCTGATAGTGGCCGGGCGAGCGCGTGAGAAGCTCAGGCGGGAACTTGTAATCCTTCATCTTCTCGGCGGCGGGGATCAGGCGCGTGTCCTCGCCGTAGGTGCCGGTGGTCATCATGCCCTTGTCGCCGATGAAGAGGCTGCCGTTCGGGCTGGGCGGTTTGATGCCGGGTTGCGAGACGGCCATGAAGTGATCGTAATTAAAGACCGAGCCGACAAAGCCCGTACGCGGCGGGGGCGGAGGCGCAGGTTCGCCGGGTGCGCGCGGAGTGCGGGGCAGGGAGGGCAGATCGCCCAGCAGTTCACCCGCGGGCACGCCATCGATCTTTGGCGTTTCCGTCATGCCGTCATGCCAGAAGACTTTCACGGGCGGCATGTTGCCGCGCGCCGGGAAGTCGTAACGCAGAATCGACTTCTTCGGATACATGAAGGTGCTCGTCCCCTCTTTGAAGATGCATTCCACGCTGGTGGGCGCGCCGAGGCGCAGCGCCAGATTGGGCGCGCCGAGGATGTGGCACGCCATGTCGCCGATGGCGCCGCAGCCGAAATCGAAAAAGCCGCGCCAGTTGAACGGTTGATAGAAGTTGCCGTACTTATTCGGATAGCCGGGGCCGCCGGTCGTATAGGGACGCTTCGCGAGAGGACCCTGCCACAGCGCCCAATCGAGCGTGGCGGGCGGATCATTCGGCGCGGGGATTTCGGTGAGTCCCTGCGGCCACCAGGGGCGATCCGTCCAGGCATGCACTTCAGTCACGTTGCCGAGCTCGCCGGCCCAGACGATTTCCGCGGCCTGGCGGGTTCCTTCATTCGAATAGCCCTGATTGCCCATCTGGGTCGCGACCTTGTATTTCTGGGCCGCTGCCAGCATCGCCTTCGCTTCTTCGATCGTGTGGACAAGCGGCTTCTGCGTGTAAACGTGTTTGCCGCGCTCCATGCAGGCGATCGCCGCGGTAGCGTGCATGAAATCCGGAATGGTGACGATGCAGGCGTCGATATCCTTATCCTTCGCATCGAGCATCTTGCGGAAGTCTTTGAACTTGGGGACGTCCGGATACTGTTTGTACTTCGCGGCGGCTCGCTGGTCGTCGACGTCGCAGAGCGCCACGATGTTTTCGCCTTTGCAGCCGTCGATATCGCTGGACGCCTTACCGCCCGCGCCGATGGAGGCGATGTTCAGCTTTTCATTGGGTGATTTATAACCGGCAAAGCTGAGCGAGGGCACGGCGCCGAAGCCGCCCGCCGGAATCGCGCCGGCGAGGAGAGAACCGTAGAAAAAATAACGTCTTGTGAACTGTTGGCTCATGGCAGAAACCTGTTTCCGGGAAAATCCCGGACCGCCCATCATCATATAACGTTTGCGGGGATTCTGCGGAGTCTTGAATGATTCCGCGGGGTGGGGAACTGGGTTTACTGGAATTTTCCGGCGGCGGTGAGGATCATCGCCAGGTTCCAGACCACGAGCGCGGCGTACCAGTAATTCGCGAAAGAGAGCAATTTGATCCGGCCGCTCGCGACGCAGAGCCCACCAATCGCCAGGCCTACGACTTTCGATGCCGCCACCCCGATCGCCGGCGTGGTGTTGTGGATCAGCTTCACGATGAACGGACTCACCTCATGCGCCCCGAGCCGGAAGCCGACCATCGTCGTCAGAAAGTCCAGAAGCTGCAGATAGACAAAAACCTGAAGGATAAGCATCACGCACCAACCTTGATCCGAAATTGCGTCATCACAATAAAGGCCGCTACTCCCACTGCAATCATTGCGCCATGCGGCAGGCGCATTCCCTTTGACGTCCGCACGTCGAGTTCTTCGCTCGAATGATGCGGCGCGCGCAGCTTCGTGAGGTCGCTGATGATGAACGAGAGATTGAAGAACGTCCTGCGCACGCGCCCGCGCAGCAGCAGAATCACCATCGCGATAATTCCGCCCAGAATCGCGGTCAGAATAAACACCCAGAAGCAGTTGCCGGGGCCGACGATCGCGCCCACGGCAGCCAGCAGCTTCACATCGCCCGCGCCGCGCGCTTTCAGCAGATAAAGCGGGAAATACAGCGCGAAGCCGAGTCCCAGACCTTCCGCGGAATGCCCCAGCCCCGGCCATCCGCCGGAAAAGAGATTCCACGTAAATCCGGTAATAATTCCCGCCAGAACCAGCCAGTTCGGGATGCGGCGAAAACGGATGTCATACACCGCGGCAGTGAGCGTAAGGGCCGCCAACAGGGCCTGCGCTGCAATCGGTAGTGTGGGCTGCGTCAACATCCTGGCAAAATGAGTATAGCCTGAATCTAACCAAGGACAGTGAGAAAAACGGGCTAATTAACCAAAGTTAGATCCTGGTACGTCAACCCGATCTGTATACTCTCCTGGCGTGCTTTAACGCTGGCTGGCGTCACCTGCAGCGACGCGCTGATTGAATTCCGCCGAGCGGTTTCGCGGAACGCTGAGCGACTTCCAGTTCGGGCCGGCCAGGTGCTTCGCCAGGAAAACAATCTGTCCGATGTGGCTGGAGTAGTGGGCGACCTGCCGGTTGATGGCCTGCATCACCGAGTGCGGTTCGCTGCGAATCGTGACGGTGCGGGTGAGGTCGGCATCAGTCAGCGGCTCGATCGCATCGAACACGAGCTGCCATCCCTTTTCCCAGCGCTCCATGACCGCCTCGCGCGTTTCCGGCGGCTCGATGAATTCGGAGTCGCGGTTGCGGTCGGCCTTTTCGCCGTCCGTAGTGAGAAAGTTCGTCCATCGCGATCGCATATTGCCGGTCATGTGCTTGACGATCAGCGCGATCGAATTCATCTCGCCGTCGAGCGTGGTGAAAAGCTGATCGTCGGAAACCTGAGCCATCGCGCCTTCGGCCATCTTTTTGTACTGGCGGAAAACCGCGAGCGCTTCTTCGATATAGGAAGTCGTGAACCGATGGGGCATGTCTTATTCTCCTGAGGGGATCTGGTCCCTGCGCGGGGCGCGCGGGCGGATTCCGCTCCAGGCTTCACAGATGACCATGGAGTTAAAAGGATTCCGCGTATCGTAGCGAACCGACGCGGCTCCCAGCATGCGCATGCGGTCCTGCGGCAGCAGACGCACCAGCGCGGACGCGTCCTGCGCCACCGTGTAAATCACGCCGCTGACCGAATACGTGTAGGTGATGATGGCGTCATCGACGTCCGTGATTTCGCAGTCGCCGATCTTGCCGCTGCCGAGCAGCATATCTCGGCGCCGGCGCTCCGCCTCCTCCGGGCTCAGAGGAGGGTGGAGGAAACGCCAGAGAAGAAATCCGAGAACCGCCGCCAGCGCAACCGCGCCGGCCGCTATACCGAGCCACCGTTCCGTTTCGGTGGACATGCCCGTGGCCTCCGGCTATTTCTTCGCGAAGACTTTGTTGTAGTCTTTGAGGAACTGTTCCAGACCCTTATCGGTGAGCGGATGATTGAAGAGCTGATCCATCACCTTGAAGGGCAGCGTGCCGATGTGCGCCCCCGCCAGAGCGGCATCCACCACATGCAGGGGCCCGCGCAGCGACGCCGCCAGCACCTGCGTCTTGAAACTGTAGTTTTCATAGATCTGGACGATCTGGTGGATCAGGTCCATCCCGGTTGTCGAGATATCGTCGAGACGGCCGACAAACGGGCTGACGAAGTAAGCCCCGGCTTTCGCAGCGAGCAGTGCCTGGGCGGCGGAGAAGCACAGCGTCACGTTGACGCGAATGCCCTCCCTGGTGAGCGCGGAGCAGGCCTCAATGCCATCGCGGATCAGCGGCACCTTCACGACCACATTCTTGTGGATCTTCGACAGCTCGCGGCCTTCGGAGATCATCCCCTTCGCTTCGGTGGCGACGACTTCGGCGCTGATCGGCCCGTCAATGATGTCGCAGATAGCGGCGATCTGTTCCTTGAGCGGCTTGCCTTCTTTGGCGATGAGACTCGGGTTGGTCGTCACGCCATCCACAACTCCCCATTTCGCGCCCGCGCGCAGTTCATCAAGATTTGCGGTATCCAGAAA
The DNA here is from genome assembly GCA_964590625.1 of uncultured Solibacteraceae bacterium. GTDB lineage: Bacteria > Acidobacteriota > Terriglobia > Bryobacterales > Bryobacteraceae > BOG-234. The sequence continues at coordinate 4,947 of CAZPZE010000098.1, read as the reverse complement.
GAATTTCATTTGCCTCTTAGTATATCGAGATACAGGAATTCACCAGACCAGAAGCAGCTTTCCGATATGCGTGCTGCTCTCCATGAGCGCGTGCGCGGCGGACGCTTCTGCCGCCGGAAATACCTGATGGATCACGGGCCGAATCGCGCCCTGTTCCATCAGCGGCCAGATCACTTCATGGAGACGGCGCGCGATCGCGGCTTTGAAAGCCGGAGAGCGAGGGCGAAGCGTGGAACCGGTGACGGTGAGGCGGCGGCGCATGACGAAACTCATGTCGAGAGTCGCCTTCGATCCGCCGAGCGTCGCGATCGTGACCAGCCGGCCTTCCTCGGCGAGCGCCTCGAGTTCGCGCGGCACGTAGCTGCCGGCGACCATATCGAGAATGACGTCCACCCCGCGCCCGTTTGAGAACTCGCGAACTCTTTCGACAAAGTCGTCTGTCTTATAGTTGATCGCCCGCGCGCCGAGCGCTTCACAGGCGCGGCACTTTTCCTCGCTGCCCGCGGTGGCGTAAACGGTGTTGCGCAGCGCGTGCGCCATCTGGATCGCCGCCACTCCGATGCCGCTCGATCCTCCCTGCACAAGCAGGCTCTCGCCTTCGCTCAGCCGCCCGCGATCGAAGACATTGCTCCAGACTGTAAAGAAATTTTCCGGCAGCGCCGCAGCATCGTTGAGCGCCACGCCTTTTGGTACGGGCAGGCATTGCACCAGAGGCGCGGCCGCATACTCGGCGTATCCGCCGCCGGTGAGCAGCGCGCACACGGCATCACCTTTTTTCAGGCCGAAAGGATTGTCACCGGAAAAATCTCCTTCCGCGATGACGCCGGAAACCTCGAGACCCGGAATATCCGACGCGCCCGGAGGCGGCGGATAGTTGCCGTTGCGCTGGAACACGTCAGGCCGGTTCACGCCCGACGCGGCGACCCGAATCAGAACTTCGCCAGCGCCGGGTAGCGGCGTCGGCCGCTCCGCCATCCGCAGCGCTTCAGGACCACCAGGATGGTCGATTTCCACCACTCGCATCGCACTTTGATGATGCCATGATGGAGGCATGGGACGCCTTCTCATCGGCGCGGGAATTGTGCTGATTGTTGCGGGGCTGGTGGTGATTGGCGCGGACCGTATCGGGATTCGCCTGGGGTCGCTGCCAGGCGATATCCGCGTGCAGGGCCGCCGCGGATCGTTCTATTTCCCGGTGGTGACATGTCTCCTGATCAGCGCCATCCTGTCGCTGATCGCGTGGCTTTTCAACCGCCGCTAAGCTTATTGGACTCATAGAGAAAAACTTCTTTCCTGTTTGGTCCCTGATTTGCTACTCTCCATCTCAGGAGGCAACATGGACTCTCTCTTTGAGGAGTTGGTCAGCGTTGATTCCACCGCTGCCCTGAAGTTTTTTGTGGAGAATCTGCAGGAGACAGCGGGAGCCCAAAAACTCCGCGAAGACGAGACACTCTACGTCGCCAGCATTCTGGCTCACTACGCACAGACCTCGCGGGCGGATACGCTTTCGATTCCCTCCATGGCGAATCTGGCGGAAGTGTTCGATTCGTTCATTCTTCACACGCCGGGGCTGGCGGATTCGGAGATTTTGGAAATCGGCGGATCGCAGATCCTTCTGTTCGCCGGCTTTTTTCGCGATCAGATGCGGAGGCGTCACAACGTCGAGTGGTATGACCACCTCGGGCAATCGATGTACGAGCGCGCCAGCCACTACGCTTCCGATACGAAGAAACGTGTGCTGCTCGATCGCATCTCGGAATCGTTCCCGTTCTGGACGATCCGCTGCCGCGACGTGAGCCGTCTGTGCCGCGAGAATCATTTCCTTCTGCGGCTGAACTAACGCCGGAGTGGGGCAGGATGGCCATCCTGCGCGCGATTGAGAATCGCGCTGGCCCTGGTAACCGGACTCAGCCTCCGCCTCAGCGCCGCTTATCCGCGATATCGAAATCCGCCGTGCGGACCACATAATCCGGCGCGGCGGTATCGTGCACCGTCACTTCCAGCCGATACGCCCCAGGCTTCAGCATCTCGCTGCGAATCCGCGTGGCGAACGGGATAACGGGGGAGCCTGGGCGAATGTATTCCTTCAGTCCGGCGGCGCCTGACGTGTATTTCCGGGCGCCGGTGTTTCTCTCCACAACCCGGTAAACCAGCGCGATCACCGAATTCGTTTTCTCGATCAGACTTCTGGCGTAGATTTCCGTATAGAAGAACAAACGGCCGGAGTTATCGAACTGAGTGCCGTCTGCCGGAATGAACTGCTGCCCCATCTCGGTCGTCAGCACCTGCAGATCTCCCTGCGAACGCGCATCATTGCCATGGGTTGTGCTGAACGTGATTCCGCTGACGTTGAGCGCGCCCTCGCGCCGCGGAGAAGGTGGCATCTCCGTCGCCGCGTCCGCCAGATAGCCCTGACGGCTGAGAACGTCCACACCGCGGCGCGCCACCTTCACCCTGAGGTCGTGATAGGTTCCGTCGAGGGCAGCCGGGTAGAAGCCCAGCGTATAACTGGTGCGCGAGTCTTCGAAGACGCGCTGCAGCGCGGTTCGCAAATCCATGTGGAAGTCGGAATAACCTTCGGTCTGCCGCGCCCATTCGCGAAAGTCGGGCCCGAGCTCCCAGTCGGCGGACGCTTCAGCCGGGCTTCGAGGCGGTAATTTCGCTCGGGACGCATAGTTCAGCGGAGACATCTCGATCGGAAAAAGCGCCACATTGGCGACGTTCAGGTCGTGCATCACACGAACGATGCTCGCGTGAAGCTGCGCATCCTGCGTTTCGCTGGCGGTTGCGAAATCGTGAGCCATCCAGATGAGATTCTTGCGGCCGGGCAGTTTTCCCAGTTGTCCGGCAATGAGTTCCAGCGCGCGGAGTTGCGTCAGCGGATGGTCGATGGCTGCACTGCTTTGCGCGGGCCATAGGTCGCTCAGCGCTTTCGCCCGCGCTGCGGGGCTGTCGGTCGCCTCGGAGACAACGTGAAAGTTCGAATCGAGCGTGCAGACAGCGACGGGCTCGTCCGCCGGCAGAGAACGGAGAACTTCCGCGATGCCGTGGCGGCCCATGACGTCATCCATGATTCCCATGCCGTATCGGTCGAGGAAGATCACTGTGGGCGCCGCAGCCACGTCCTTCGACGCTGCCGCGGTGAATGCGCCGATGGGCTGTGCTTTTCCGTTATCGAACAGCTGGAAATCTCCTTGTTTGAGCCCCGCCAGCGGACCGCTGCGGTCGCGCACCACCACCTGGACCTGCACCAGCTGCGTCGTCGAACGGATGATCGGCGGGCGTTCCGGTTGGGCCGGCAGCGGCGTGGGAAGCGGAATCGCGCCGAGATCCTTGAGCGGCGAAACCAATCGCGCGAAGACAGGAGCCTGAACTGGCAGATCGTCCAGGGCTGGCGGAACGATCGTCTTCTTCACGCGCGGTGCGGTGCTGATGGCAAGATCCGGATCCCACTCTTTCGGAGGAAGTGTGGGCTTGCGTTCTGTCGCCAGGTTGCCCGCGGGCAGCAGGGGATCATACAGCAGCGTGTTGCGCGCAAGCTCAATGGCTGGTTGCGTCAACTGTGGCGCCACTTGCGCGGTGGCGGTGGCCAGCGCGCGCGCGGCGTTCACGATATGCCGCAGTCCGGGCGTCTGCGAGGCGTGCAGCGCTGCTACGCTTGCGCCCGTAAGCCAAAGCAGCGCCATCGCGGTGGTGGCGCCGGGTCCAGGAAGACTGGCGTCGCCCGGCTGCGAGGGATCGAGTAGCCTGCGGATGCGATACAGAAGCGATCCGCCGTTGGCTGCCATCACGGGGTGGAGTCGCGGCGTCTGGATCGCTTCCAGCTGCGCGAGCGCCTGCGCGTAGGCGAGAACATCGCCGCTCGCCGCAACCGCCGCGTCGTCACAGCAGAGCTCGCGCTCGTTGCGGATCTCGCCGGAGATCCACCAGACGGCCGGATGGTAGAAGAGCAGCGTCTCGGCCAGGCTTTGCAGAATGCCGGCGAGGTAGTCGTACCGCCGGATATGAGCCAGCTCGTGCGCCAGCAGCGCATACACCTGCTCGGCCGGAAGTCCGGTGAGCGTGCCAAGCGGAACCAGGATTACCGGCCGCAGCCAGCCAATCACCATGGGCACGTCGACGAGCGACGAAACCAGCAGCCGCACCGGACGCGAGGTTCTGACCTTCGCGGCGATCTCTTCGAGCTTCCGCTGCCATTCGGGTTCAGCAGGGCAGGCGGAACGCCGCAGGCGCGCCACCAGGCGCCAGCCGCCCACGAGGCGCACGGAAAACGCCAGAACTCCCGCTGCCCAGATACTCGCAAAAACAGGAAGCAGCCGGTGCCAGGTATCGGTGGAAAGGCTCCAGTGAATGAGGGGCGGAAGCGGCGGTACGGTGGCGCCTCCCCGTGGAAGCGCGCGGAACGTGATGAGCGGCGCTGCCACCATCGCGGCCAGCGCCAGACACGCCAGCAGATAGCGCCCCTGTGCGGAGAGCGAGCGGCGAAGAAGAGCGTGGAGCAGAGCCCAGACCAGCGCGATCGCGCTGCCCTGCCAGAGAAAATGCAGGAGAGTCCAGCCGAGCTGCTGCACCCACGCAGCGTTCATCGAGGCTTCCTTTTCTTCTTCGCCTCGAACTCATCGAGCATGCGCCGAATCTCCTCCAGGTCTTTCGCAGAGGCGCGCTGCGCGGTGAGCGCGCCCATCACCAGGCTCTGCGCGGAGCCTTCGAACACGCGGTGCATCAGCTCACCGACGAACCGGGCCTGCGCTTCTTCCTTCGTGATCGCCGGAGCGTAAATGTGCGAGCGGGCGCTTTCTTCGCGCTTCAGCAGCCCTTTCTCGTGCATGACCTGCATCTGTTTCAGGGTGCTGGTGTAGCCGGTATTTTTCGCCAGCGCCTCGTGGACGTCGCGCACGGTGCTGGGACCCGCGCGCCAGAGATAAGTGAGGATGCCGAACTCGGCAT
>CAZPZE010000097.1:0-7595 GCA_964590625.1 uncultured Solibacteraceae bacterium | reverse complement strand
CTGGACGGCAGTGGCGGGATGCCCGTACGACTGCCGCGTTGAGACAAGTCGATGCGGCCCGATCCCTGGGGGTCAGTCAGGCTTATTTGTCTCAGATTGAAAACGGGACTCGTCAGCCAGGGGCTGATCTGGCCCGGCGGGCAGCGGTCCTCTACAATCTTCCTACTGCCATGCCGCTTCCCCCATCGCATCGGCCCGGTGACGTCAGACCCGACGATCTCCAGCGTCAGCTTGCGGGACTCGGCTACCCGGGATTTGCGCATGTGGCAGCGGGCGAGCCTCAGAATCCGGCATGCGTCGTGTTTGACGCGATCGTGCAAAACGATCTGGATACGCGGCTTGTAGAGGCATTGCCCTGGGTCATGAGCAGATACACGGACCTCAACTGGGAGTATCTGCGTGATCAGGTGAAGTTGCGGAACGCTCAAAATCGGTTGGGGTATGTGGTGCATTTGGCGAAACGGGTTATCGGTTCTCGTTCCGCTCGCGATTCTGCCCTGCAGATCCTGCGCCGGTGGGAATCTGATCTTGAGGCAGCGCGCCTGGCCGGGGAAGGCACACTATGCCGGGAATCCATGCCGCAAAGAGAACGCGCCTGGTTGAGAAAGCATCGATCTCCGGCTGCAAGGCACTGGAGACTGCTGACCGGCCTCACGGCCGACCAGTTATCTTATGCAGGATGAACAGCCGCCGGAACCGTGGAGCAGTTTTTTCGATGAGCTTGATTCTCAGCTTTCGGAGCCAGTGGAATTGCACTGCCTCGGTGGCTTTGTTGTAGTTCATGTGTATGGAGTGGCGAGAACAACGAACGACTGCGATTTCATCACCTGGATCCCCCTCGAAGCGGGAAAAGCTTTGTTGGAACTGGCCGGAAGTGGCGCACCCCTGCACTTAAAACATAAGGTTTACTTAGATCCTGTAACAGTCGCAAACTACCCCGATGACTATACAGCGCGGATGACGCCGATGTTCGGTGACAGATGGCGCTTTCTCAGGTTATTCGCGCTGGAAGCTCACGATATCGCGCTTTCCAAGCTCGAACGCAACTATGAACGCGACAGAGACGACGTGCAGCGTCTCGCCGCAGCGGGTCACATCCATCCGGAGACATTGAGACATCGTTATGAAAAAGAGCTGCGGGTTTATCTGTCGAGGCCGGAGCGAGAGGATCTGACACTCCAACTCTGGATCGAAGCCTATTGGCCGAGTGGCTGAATTCTGCTTGCGGCGAGCCCATTCAGCGCCGGGCCTCGATGCGCGTTAATCGCACGCAAAACCGAACGATTTTTGCACTTCTCGCGCTCAGCGGTGTTAGAATTCCACCCTGAAAGGCTGACCATGCTCCGCTTCGTTCCACTGACCGGCATTCTTCTCGCATCCTTCGCTGTTTCCACCGCGCTCGCTCAGACCGCACCCGCCTGTCCCACGCCGCCGGCCAGCGAGGAAAAGCCCTGGCTGAACAAGCAGTACTCACCCGAATGCCGCGCGCGATTCGTACTCGCGCAACTCAAAACACTCGATCAGAAATTTGCGTTTCTTGCCGCGAGCGGCGGCGGCGGTCGCGGGCGCGGCGGGCCGAACCTCATGAACGATATGGGCCTGCACCGCGGCGGAGGCAGCGATGGACCCGCCGGCGTGCGCGCCGGTACGGGCGCCACGGCGTTTCCGACTCCGCTCTCGCTTGCCGCCACTTTCGACAGCGCCATGGCGACGCGCTTCGGCGATCTGATGGGCCAGGATTTTTTTGATGCCGGGCTCAACAGCGTGACCGGGCCGGCTATGGATATCGCGCGCACCTGGCACTTCGGCCGCACGACGGAAAGCTTCGGCGAAGATCCGTTTCTGGCAGGCGCCATGTCCGGTCCGGAGATCGCGGCGATTCAGGCGCATCACGTGATGGCGACGATGAAGCACTACACCGCTTATAACCAGGAGCAAAATCGCAGCGGCGATCAGCCGACCGGAACGAAACCCTCCAACAACGAAATCGTCAGCGAGCGGGCTCTGCGCGAAATATATCTGCCGGCGTTTCACCAGGCTGTCGCGGTGGGCAAGGTGGGCAGCGTGATGTGCTCGTTCCCGCGCATCAACGGAGAATACTCGTGCGAGAACGCGCACACGCTCGGCATTCTGAAAAACGAATGGGGATTCGACGGGACCGTGGTTCCGGATTTTCCGGATGGACAGCGCACGATCATCCACGCGTTTCTGGCGGGCCTCGACAGCGGCACGATGGCAGCCGCAACCGGCGGACGCGGCGACGCCGGTACGTTCGCCGGCGAGAAGAGCCTGCGCCAGGGCGTAGATGAAGGGCTGGTGCCGGTGAGCCGCATCGACGACATGCTTCTGCGCCGGCTCGTGCCCGCGTTTCGCATTGGCGTCTTCGATAATCCGGCAACCCGCAAGGGGCCGGATATCTCCACGCCGGAACGCCGCGCGGTGGCGGCTGAAATTCTCGAAGCGGGCTCCGTGCTGCTGAAGAACAACAACGGCGTGCTCCCGTTCGGGCCAAACGTGAAGAGCGTGGCGATCATCGGAACGCAGGCAACCGACAAAGCAGTCGCTGTGGAACAGGGCTCGGCTTACGTGAAGCCGACGCATCTCTTCACCGCGCTCGATGGCATTCGCGAGCGGGCCGGCATGAAAGTAAAGGTGCTGTCGGCGCCCGGAACGCTGGGGTTGGGGCCGCTTCCTGTTGTGCCGAAGACAATGCTGCGGACGTCTTCGGGCGAATCGGGGGTCGAGGTGGAATACTTCGCGAATCCGAAGCGCGATTTCTCGGGCAAGCCTCTGGCAACGCGCACCGAGGATGGCTTCTCGCTCGACAAGCCGCCGGACATCGCGGGGCTGCCGAAGAATCTGCAATGGTCCGCGCGGTACACGGCGAATTTTGTGCCTTCGCAGACGGGTGTGCAGAAATTCGCACTGAACGGCGGAGGCAGCGCGCGGCTTTACATCGGCGACAAACTGGTGGCCGAATATTCGCGCACGGATTTCAGCAACATCCTGTTCGCGAACGTGCCGATGACCGCGGGTCAGGCTGTACCGATCCGCATCGAATTCACGCCGCGGAGTTCGTTCGGCGCGGCGGCGCGCGATCAGTTCGATCTGAAGCTGGGGCCTTACCTTTCGCTGGGTTGGTCGGCGCCGGATGACTTGATCACGAAGGCGGCGGAAACGGCGAAGCAGGCCGACGTCGCCGTGGTGTTCGTGGGGCATCAGGTGGGCGAAGGGATGGACCGGCTGTCGCTTGCGCTGCCGAACGATCAGGATGCGCTGATCGAAGCCGTGGCGAAGGCGAATCCGCGGACGGTGGTGGTGCTGAACACGGGCGGCGCGGTGACGATGCCGTGGCTGGATCGCGTGGCGGCGGTGCTCGAGATGTGGCTGCCGGGCGATGCTTACGGAACGGCGGCGGCGAAGCTGCTGTTCGGCGACGCCGATCCGGGCGGAAGGCTGCCGGTCACGTTTCCGAAGGATGAAATGCAGGGCCCGGCGGTGAAGGCATCCGAATATCCGGGTACAGAATCGGAGGACGGCGCCGCGGCTGACGCGCACTTCGATGAAGGAATCTTCGTGGGCTACCGGTATTGGGATCAGTACAACCAGACGCCGCTGTTTCCGTTTGGCTACGGGCTTTCGTATACGACTTTCACGATGCGCGGCGCCGGAGTGAAGGCCGAGGCGGATGGCGGGGCGACTGTGGACGTGCAGGTGAAGAATACCGGCAAGCGGGCGGGCAGCGAAGTGGTCGAGGTTTATCTGGGCTTCCCGAAAGCAGCGGGGGAACCGCCGCGAGTGCTGAAAGGGATCGGCAAGGTCACGCTGAAGCCGGGCGAGGCGAAGATGGTGCCGGTGAAGGTGGATGCCGCTGGCTTCCGCTACTGGGACGAAGGCCGCAAGGCGTGGACGGTGGCTCCGGGCGCCTATCAGGTGATGGTGGGGCGATCGTCGCGCGACATTGCGTGGACGGGCAGCGTCACGCCAGTAGCACGGTAGAACGGTTCGCGTCTACATGCTAAGATCGCCTGGATAGACAGGTCCGGCTTTACCGGCCGATCACAGAGGAAATCTTGAAAACGAAATCTGGATTCGCATTTGTTGTTTGTATTTTTTCCGCCTTTGCGCAACCACCAACCACCTCCACGGCGGCGCCCCCGGCGCCTTTCCGGGAATCGAGCATGGAGGTCCGGTTTCAGCTCGATCTGAACGCGCCGGATGAAGTAATCAAGTCGATGCTTCCGGAAGGATTCACTTCCTCGGTGGCAACACAAGGCGCCGCCAAAGATTGCAACGTCCGGCTCATCTTCGCGGACCGCTTCACGGTCAATGGAGCGGATGGGAAACCCGTTGGCAAAGGCAGTTCCAGAATCGTTTTCTTCGCAGCCCCGGTCAAAGACAAGGCCGGCGCGAACGCGCAATTGATTCTTGGAGGACTGGCCGATGACGAGAACGATGTGCCGGGACCTTTCGGCAATTATCTCTTCGCGAACGTCCACGAGATGAAGCGTACGACTTCGACCACGGCCACCGGCGCCGTCGTGGACACTCAGGATTGGGTCTTCCAAGCGAGGACCGGCGAGCATCTCGAGATGCACATCACCTATGAACGCGGCGCGGGAAACCGCTCGGGACGTGCTCAGGACGCGAAGTTCTACTCGGCGAAAACCCCGGCCTATATGGAGGTTTCTCACCAGGAGCAGATGCTCGAGATCCTTCGCAATACGACGACGAATCCGCCGGACAAAGTAAAGTCGTTCTCGCTGAAGATCGGTGGCGGAAGCTTCGAGAAATTTGCCCCAGCCTCCGCGAAGCCTCTCAGTTGGGACAATATCGTGTGGTTGAATCGTCAGATTTCCACCCAGTAGGCCCCGGAGCGGGCTTCCTGACCCACTTGGCAAGTATCAGGCTGCCACCGCGGGGCTCGCGATGGGAAGCGGCGGCCGGGATGCGCGCATCGCTGATGCAATCCCGCAGGCTGACTGAATATCCCTTTCGGTACGGTCAGGTGCCGGAAAAGTATTTCCTTCGAAGGCACGATGATTAAAGGATCGTACTGGGGTAACATTCGCAGGGATGGCCGATCTGCGCCGTGTGAAACCTTCGCCGATCGACGGCATCTGGACAGACACTCGGGTCCACCAAAGCCTCCGGGCGCATATCGGGTAATGGTGAGGCGATCGTCGCGGGACTTGCGTGGACGGGGAGTGTCACGCCGGTTGCACGGTGGCAGATCTGATTTTTGGATATCTCTTTTATCTCCGGACACAAACTAATATGTTTCGATTAGTCTGCGCTCCTTTATCCCGTTGTGAGCGCGACTCACGGCCATTTGTGCTCCAGTTCTGTTCGCGAACGAACATTTCATCTTCGGCATTATCGGCCGGGGACGTTATCCTCAAAAGGAAACCTGCAGCATTGTCTCCGATCCGTCTCAACGTGCGTCGGCTGTGCTGACGAAGTCTGGCGCGTAGGGCCGAAGGGGGAAATTCAAGCCGAAATGCCGGAAAGCGAAAAAAGATCCCTGTTTGCCGATTGGCAGCACTCCGTTTCCTTCTGGATCGGATCTCTCATGGTGGCGATCGGGGTCGCCCTGCATATTCCGATGTTCCTCATGGGACGTTACACGCACTACCGGCTGGCCGGTATGCCGATGGGCACGCCTATGCTCATCGGCATGTTTCTGATCGTTCTGGGAATCGGCGGCGCCGCGTGGGGATTGCTGCCTGTCCGGCAATCCTCAACCATCGACTTTGGAACCATCGTGCCCCCGGAAGACAGTCCTCTGACGAAGTACCACTGGCTTCAGCTCGGCCTGATCGGAATCGCGCTCGTCATCGATGTCATGAAAGCCGCCTCACTCGGATTCGTTGTGCCGGGGATGCGCGTCGAATACGGTTTGAAAGGACCGCAGGTCGCTGTGCTTCCCACGGTCGCCCTGATGGGCACTACAGTGGGGTCGTTCGTCTGGGGCGCGCTGGCCGATATCTACGGACGCCGCGCTTCCATCCTTCTCGCCTCGGTCATGTTCGTCGGCACTTCGATCTGCGGATGCATGCCTTCCTTCGGCTGGAACATCTTCATGTGCTTCGTGATGGGCCTGGCCGCCGGCGGCATGCTGCCGGTCGCCAATGCGCTGCTGGCCGAAATTCTGCCGACGAAACACCGCGGCTGGAGTCTGGTGCTGCTCGGTGGCATCGGCACCGTCGGCGGCTATTACGCGACGAGCGAGCTTTCCGCTCTTCTGCAGCCGTATTTCGGATGGAGGATCATGTGGCTGCTCGGCTTTCCCACCGGGCTGATGCTGATCGGGCTGAGCCCTCTGCTTCCCGAATCGGCACGCTTCCTGCTGGAGAAAGGCCGTTTCGAAGAAGCGCGCGAGACTCTGGCGCGCTATGGCGCCGTGATCACTTCCGATCGCCGCGGGCCGGCCGGCCGCGCCGTGAGGAATGAGCCGGCGAAAAAACAACCGAAGAGCCGCCTGGGTCTCGGCATCGCGCTCACGCTTGCCGCGCTCTCGTGGGGCTTCGTCAACTTCGGCGTGCTTCTGTGGCTTCCGGGAAGCCTGGTCGCCGAGGGCCGCAGCGTCAGCGGCGCCAGCGCTCTCATCGCCAAATCGGCGTTGATTGCGATTCCAACCGTCGTCGTTTCCACCTGGCTCTACAGCCTCTGGAGCACGCGGCGGGTTCTGATCCTCTCCATTGGCATCACGGCGCTTGGGCTGTTCGCCACGCTGCTTCGCAACAGCGTGCCGTTCCTGAGTGATCCATTGATCTCCGTGTCGCTGCTGGTCGTGGGGACCGGCGCGGTCATCTCGATTCTGATGCCCTACGCAGCCGAGAATTTTCCGGTCAAGAACCGCGGCCGCGCCACCGGGTGGGTTGCGGGATGCAGTAAAGTCGGCGGTGTGATTGCCCAGACGTTCGCGGTTTTCGCGCTCGTTCCGGCATTCCGGATCGCCGCCGGCGCGATCGCAATTCCGACGGCAATCTCTCTGCTTCTGATCTGGATCTTCGGCCGCGAAACACGCGGCAGCGATCTGCGCGAACTCGAAATGGCGGTTGGGCAGCGCTGAGACGGAATGCGGCCCCTCCAGATTCTTCCGCCGCTCGTCTTTTTGCTCCTGGGTGCCGCCTTACCTTCGCAAGCGGCGGATGCCTGCTTCACGATCCACGGCCGGGCACACCTTTATGGCGGCGACGGACAGCTTCGGATCTGGCATATCGGAACGCACCACGAGTTTGAGCCCGATGAATCCACCTGGGCGAAGGTGGAAAGCTGGCTTGAGGCCGGCGTGAAGGAATCCGACAGGAACCGTTACGCGAGCCCGGCCTCTATGCTCAATCTGTTCGCCGACTTTCTCATCTGCCCCACTGAGCCGTTCAAAGCCGGCTCCGTCCAGAAGGCGAAGATCCTGAGCGCGACCCACCGCCATTACGTTCCCGTTCCGTAGACCGGGGTGTATGATGGCGGGCGGACACAACAGAGGTGCACGGTGACCGAACGCAACGATGATGTCCTCTCCAGACGAAAGTGGTTAGCAGCCGGTGCAGCGGCTTCCGGTCTTGCCTTCGCTGACAGCGCGGCAGCGCAGC
>CAZPZE010000096.1:0-10446 GCA_964590625.1 uncultured Solibacteraceae bacterium | reverse complement strand
GCAGGCTGCCGGCGCGGGGGGCCCACGCATCATTGAAGAGGTCGTTCCACCCTCGCCGGACGCGAACGCGAAGCCCAAATACTCCATCAAATTCGCGGTTATCGGCATAGACCACAACCACATCCTCGGAATCACCGCGGCGATGCAACGCGGCGGCGGCCAGCTTGTCTCCGTCTTCTCGCCCAACCCGCAATACCCGAAGACCCTCGCCGATTTCAAGGCCCGCTTCGGCGACGTCAAGGTCGCCCGCAGCGAAGACGAGATCCTGAACGATCCCGAAATCAAACTCGTCTGCGCTGCCCCGATTCCCGATCAGCGCGCCGCGCTCGGCGTCCGCGTCATGAAGCACGGCAAGGATTATCTGGTCGATAAGCCGGGCATCATCACGCTCGCCGAGCTCGCCGAAGTTCGCAAGACCATCAAAGAAACGAATCGCATTTACGGCATCCTCTTCTCCGAGCGGCTCGAAGTCAAAGCGGCAGTCAAAGCCGGGGAACTCGTCAAAGCCGGCGCCATCGGCAAGGTTGTCCAGACCATCAACATTGCGCCGCATCAGGTGAACGCGCCCGCGCGTCCTGATTGGTTCTGGGATCCCTCGCGCTACGGCGGTATCCTCTGCGACATCGGCTCCCACCAGGTGGATCAGTTCCTCTATTACACCGGCTCCACCACAGCGGACGTAACGGCCTCGCAGGTCGCCAACGTGCACTATCCGCAACATCCGAAATTCCAGGATTTCGGCGACGTCATGCTGCACGGCAACGGCGGCGCCGGCTACGTTCGCGTCGATTGGTTTACACCGAACGGCGTTGGCGTCTGGGGTGACGGTCGCCTTTTCATCCTCGGCACCGACGGCTACATCGAGCTGCGCAAATACGTCGATATCGGCGGCCGCAAAGGCGGCAATCATCTGTTCCTCGTGGATTCCAAAGCCCAGCGGCATTTCGACTGCACCAACGTGGTACTGCCCTTCGGACCGCAGTTCGTTGGCGACGTTGTCAACCGTACGCACGTCGCGCAGGATCAGGAAGAGACGCTGCTCACCACGGAGCTCGTGCTCAAAGCGCAAAAGCAGGCAAAGGTTCTGACGTTCACCTCATAAAGGAAGCGCCACGCCATGAAGACCAGACGTACGTTTCTCAAAACGAGCGCCGCGCTCGCCGCCTTCCCGGCCATCGTGCCTTCGAGCGTGTTCGGACAAAACGCCCCGAGCAATCGCATCAACGTCGGCGCGATCGGCGTGGGCCGGATCTCACGCGCGCACGATCTCCCCGGCATCTGGCAGCACGATATCGCCCGCATCATGGCGGTCTGCGATCTCGATTCAAAGCGCGTCGAATCCGGCAAGCAGTTCATCAACTCGCACTATGCGGAAGCCACAGGCAAGCCGTACAACGGCGTGACCGGCTACAGCAATCATCACGAGCTGCTGGCGAACAGGGATATCGATGCCGTCGTCATCTCCACGCCCGATCATCAGCACGCGCTCTGCGCCGCCGCTGCCGTGCGCGCCGGCAAGGATGTCTATCTGCAGAAGCCCGCTTCGCTCACCATCTCCGAAGGCCGCTTTCTCAGCGATGTCGTCCAGAAGTCGGGCCGCATCTTCCAGATCGGCTCGCAGCAGCGGTCGCTGAGCCCGTGGAAGCAGTTTCATCGCGCCTGTGAGCTGGTACGCAACGGCCGCATCGGGCAGTTAAAGCATGTCGAAATCGGCCTTCCCGGCGATCCCGGCGGCCCGGACGCGTCCGCCATGCCAGTGCCGAAGAATCTCAACTATGATGCGTGGCTCGGCTCCACGCCGGACGTCTATTACACCGAGATGCGCGTGCATCCGCAGAACGATTTCAGCCGTCCTGGCTGGCTGCGCTGCGAACAATTCGGCGCCGGCATGATCACCGGATGGGGCGCCCACCATGTCGACACCGCGCATTGGGGCATGGACACCGAGCACACAGGCCCGGTCGAAATCTGGGGCACCGCCGAATTTCCGAAGAGCGGACTGTGGGATGTTCACGGCCCGTTCAAGACCGAAGCCGTTTACGCCAATGGCGTCACCATGGCGATTTCGGGTGATTATCCGAACGGCGTCAGGTTCTACGGCAGCGAAGGCTGGATCTTCGTCACGCGCGACGATACAGTCACCGACTCCGACCCCGTTACGAAGGAAAAGCTGCCGCCACTCATGGCGAGCAACCCCAAAATCCTGACGAGCGTCATCGGACCAAACGAGATTCATCTCTACGAAAGCCCGGAGCATCACCTCAACTGGCTCCAGTGCATCCGCAGTCGCAAACCAACGATCGCGCCGGTCGAAACCGCGCACCGCGCCTGCTCCACCTGCCTGCTGCATCACATCGCGATGAAGACGAAGCGGCGTCTGAAGTGGGATCCGGCGAAGGAACGGTTCATCGGCGATGATGCCGCCAATGCCATGCTGAGCCGGCCGCAGCGCGCAGCTTACCGGTTAGCGTAACGGCGCTTCAGGGCTCCGAAGCCCAGCGCGGCAAATCCGAATACCCCGAGTCCGAGGCTCGCCGGCTCCGGTGCATCTGCCACTTCGATGATGCCGAAGTAAGGGCCGTCAGTCCCGCCGCCGTATCCCGAACTTCCGGCCAGGGGAGTGTCATTCCAATCGCCCATGTCGCTGCTGCTGCCCTGCGAGTAATGCCAGCCGAGCGCTGTGTAATGTTCGCTGCCGTTGGCATCGTTCGGCTCGCCGCTGTGCCAGTCCGTAAAGTCGAGCGCGCTGCCGTCGGTCCAGGTGAAAATCGAGTTCTGGTCCGGATCCGCGAGGCCGATCCAGAGGGGAGCCCCGGTAAGGAAAGTGTTCGCAAGCAGCTCGTCATCCGCCGAGTTGTGAATGGATGCGAGATGGCCGCCCGCGGCCACCGCCTCCGCTTCCGCCTGGTCCCAATTTTCCGCCGTGGCCGTCAGGAAATACGTATTTCCACCGAAATCGATCGAGGTCGCGTGAGCATCCGCCGCCAGAAACATCAGCGGAAGAGCACAGGCGATTGTTGTCAGCTTGCGCACAAATAACTTCCTCCGAGTAGACAAGTGTAAAACAACTATAAAGAAAAGGGGCGGAAATTGACCAGGGCGTATTCCCAGTGAGTACTGGTACGTTATTAGCGGCTCGCAGTGGCCGCCGCAGCGGCGTCCAGCTCCTGCTCCGACGGGAAGTGGTCGAACGTGCGATCTACTTTTTTCCCGCGCAGCGTCTTATCGAAGAAATCCATCATCGCCGTCCAGTCCTCCGCGGTGAACGCGTGCGCGTGATTCGCATAATTCACCCCGAGATTGCCCTTCGCCCCCAGCAGATCGTATGCGGGCTCCGCGGCGAGGAACGAGTGATGAACCGCGTCCGGCAGCGAAATCGTATCCATCATGCCTTCGAGCGCGATGAACGGACGCGGCGCCGCGAGCGCCAGGAACCAGTGCTCATCGAATGGAAGCTTCTCCCGCTGCCCCCAGAATTCATGCAGGTGCGGCGAGAACCAGTTCGGATATTTCTTCTGCATGATGTCCAGCGTCTCGCTCCTGCGCGGCCCGGCAAACCGGTACGCGCCGATTCCACCACCGCCCGTGACCACCGGCGCGCCGTGCAGGCGATCGTCAAACGCCGCCGCCACCATGGATGACTTCCCGTTGCGTGACGCCCCCGTGATGATGAGCTTCGTCTTATCAATGGCGCGATCGGTTTCGAGATAATCCGCCACGCGCGAAGCGCCCCATGCCCAGCCCGCAAGGATGCCCCAGTCGTAATTCGGATACGCCGGGAAGAATCGCGTGTTGCGAAATGCCCAGCTTCCATCCTGGTTACGGAGTGTCGTGTCTTCCGCGCAGTCGTTCGGATTGAACACCGCGAGAGCATAGCCACGCTGGAACACATTCGCGTACTGCTTCGCCACCGCCTCCGGCGTCGCCGGGCTGGCAAAGCCGCCGGGGATCACCGCCGGCCGTGGCGCCGCCGCTGATGGTTCTGCAGGACCCACCAGCATCAGCACATCCTGGCCCTTCCCCTGATTCGGACCCTGCGGCAGACGCGGCAGCGGCGTCGCGCCGGGCACAGCGCCCGATTGCAGAATGACCGTCGGGAACGGACCGTCCTCCGCCGGCGTGAAAACACCGATATCGAGACCCAGCTTTTCGCCCGGTCCGAACGTGAGATGAATCAGCCGGTAAATCACCGATCCATCCAGCACTTTTTCGGAGCTGATCTCTTTGCCCTTCACGTTCCCAGGCGCGGGCGGCATCTGGCCCACGGCGTACCAGGCGAGGATCTTCCGCATCTCCTCACGGCGCTTCTGCCACTGGCGCGCGTGCGTCACCTTCGTGCCATCGTTCATCGCGAGAACGTCGGGCATGGCCTCGCGCACCGGCAGATCTTTGACTCCCGGCATCGGCGCCATTGGCGTCTTGATGTCGGGAATCGGAATCTCGCGCGGATCAGGCCCGGTCGTCTGCGCCGGCAGTTCCAGCGAGAGCGCGCCCAGCGTTGCGATCAACGTCCGTCGCGTCATGTCTACCTCGCGGCCTGCGGAGCGGCGGTGGGTGCGGCTGCCCCACGTCCTCTCCCAGCGGCCGGAGCCGGGAAATATGCGGGATCCATCGCCGCGATATCCGGACGGTAGCTGACCGAATCCGCCGTCGGGAAATTCGCCGGAACCTTCTGCGTCACCTTTCCGGTCGCGGCCCATTCCGTACCGCGCAGGAACGTCGTGATGAAGCCGACACAGCTCATCGCCGACACGTCATGTCCCATCGTGGTGTGGAAGATGCGGCCCTTTCCGTAGTTGAGCACCAT
This sequence comes from uncultured Solibacteraceae bacterium, assembly GCA_964590625.1. Classification (GTDB taxonomy): domain Bacteria; phylum Acidobacteriota; class Terriglobia; order Bryobacterales; family Bryobacteraceae; genus BOG-234. The sequence goes on along the minus strand of CAZPZE010000096.1, from coordinate 5,639 downwards.
GAGATCCGGTTCGTCGCGGTCTGTCCCGCGGCCCGGCATTGGATCGGAATGCGCGGTCGCCAGCACGACCATATTCTCGCCCGGCCCGCGCAGCGAGTTATAGAGCTCATCGCCCTGATGCATCCATTCCTTCGGCAGGCCTTTCGTGATGGGATGGTCCGAATTCCGGATCGTCACCTTATACGGCAGACGGTTTACGTGCGAGCCGCCGCGTCCCGGCGACGTGTCGGACACCACCTTGCCGTCCTTGTAATACCAGAGCGGTCCGGATTTCTCGTCGCGATTTCCCCAGCCGCCGATCCCGATCATCAGGTTGTACGCACGCCAGGTGGGGAAGGAGTTATCCGCCGCGTGCACCGAAACCATACCGCCGCCGTTCTGGACGAAATCTTCGAATGCCTTCTGCGTCTCGGCCGGCCAGTCGACCGTCTGGGCGTCGTTGTTGTAGTTCATGACGACCACCTGGTATTTCGAAAACTCCGGCTTGAAGCCGCTCATGTCGCTACCCTTCGGCGGCGCCGTCGCAACGTCCGTCTGGAAGAGACCGGCTTCATCCAGCACCTTCTTCAGGACCGGCGTGGTGAGCTGCCAGCGATGGTTGTTCTGGCCGTCAACAATCAGCACCCGAATGGGCGCGGCCTGGGCGATCATCCCCGCAAGCAGGAACCCGGCGGCAGCAGCAAAAGCGGACATCCTCATGGAAACTCTCCTTCCGGCCCGCGGGATGGAAGCGGTTCCAGTACAGGCCTGGTCCGTAGTATATCTGGAAATCGTTAAAACGCGCTCGTGCGCCTGATAGAATCCGCCCGGATTGCAGGGCGGCTCGTCCGAGCTGCTGTCGCGCGATCAGCAGCGCGCCATGGACGTGGTCGCGATGATTCGCCGGTAATCCTCGGGAGTGTCAATATCGACCTCTGCCTCAGGGCACGGCATCGTCGCAGCAATAGCGCGGTTTTTCAGGATCACGCCCTTGCAGCCCTGGTCCGCCGCGAGACCCAGCAACAGCGGAAAACATTCGCGCGCGAACAGCACGGGAACTCCGACCGTACCTGCATAGTCGGCGGCGACAATCGGCTTCCCGCTCGTTCGATGAAGTTCTGCGAGCCGCTTCAGCACCGTCGCGTCGATCAGCGGCTGATCCGCGAGCATCAGGATCACCGCGTCCGCGCCAGCCTCTTCCACCGAGCGAACGCCTGCCTGAATGGACGTCCCCATTCCTTCAGCCCAGCGCGGGTTCTCCACGATATTCACCCGGCACCCGTCGAGTGCAGCTCGCACCTTTCCGGCATGAGCGCCAATAACAACGGTCACCGGCCCGCAGCCCGACTGCAGGACATTCTCCGCGACAAAGCGAATCAGCGGACGGCCATTCACCTCGAGCAGTTGTTTGGGCTCGCCCATGCGCGAGGCTTCGCCGGCAGCCAGCACCACCACCGCGATATTCACTCTCGCCTCAGACATGGACTCCGCAGTGGGTGATTGGCGCAAGTTCGTTTTCGCGCTGCGATCCGGCGCGTCCGGATTCGGCGGGAGCGGCATGGATCGGGCCGGAGCGCCACCGGAGCGCAATACCCGAACGTCCAGCCAGCACGCTTTGAATTTCCGAAACAATCGAGAGCGCAATGCCGGCAGGCGAATCGCCGCCGAGATCGAGCCCCGCGGGAGCGTTGACATTCCATTTCCGGATGTCTTCTCCGATTTCATCGAACAACGACTCCGCGCGGCGGCGCGGCCCCAGCATCCCGAGATAGCGAGGCCGCCGTTCCAGAATCTGCGGCAGCAGCTTTCCATCCTGCGAATAGTTATGGGTCATCATGAGGACCACCGCTCCCGGATCGAACGCAATGTCCGAGATGTCGCTATCGGAAGGGATGCGCAGCACCGCATCGGCGCCGGGGAAACGAGCAGCTTTCGCATAGGCCGGTCTGCCGTCGGCGACGGTGATGTTCCAGCCCTGCTCCGCGGCGATTGTCACGACCGGTATCGCATCCCGTCCGGCGCCGAAGATCACGAGCTGCTGACGGGCGGGCACGAACTCCACAAAAACATCCGCGCTCTCCAGATGCAGCAGCCTGCTCCGTCGCTCTTCATGAGCACAAACGGCGGCGTCGGCAGTTTCGCCCGCAAGAGGGGACCACATCACCGCACCGCCTCGTGCGGCGCCCGCATGCCACAACAACCGGTCGCCGAGGCGAACGCCCGCACTCCCCTCAGCGCGTATCACTGTCGCGACGACCGAACTCTCTCTGGCGGCTCGCCGCGCATGGATGAACGTCAGCGCCTCGTCGGTCTCCGGCCGGTTGAGCCGCTCCAGCATCACTGTGATCACGCCGTTACAGCCCAGCCCGAACTCCCACGCCGCTTCTTCCGAAGACGTATCGTAGACCCGCAGGGCAGGCCTGCCGTCCGCAGTCCACCACGCGGCCTTTCTCGCGATGTCGCTTTCGAGGCACCCGCCGCTGATGGCGCCGACGCAGTTGCCGTCCTCGCAGATCAGCATGCGCGCGCCGGGCCTGCGGTAGGCCGAGCCTTCCACATGGACGACTGTTGCCAGAACAGCGGACCCACCGCCGGCCCGTATCCGCCGCCAGGCGTTCAATACCGCGCCAAGTTCGTCCATTTTTTAGTCATCACCCGTGCGCGCACCGGGGAAGAACGGCAGATTGCGCTGGCGTATACCGGTGAGCCGGAAGAACGCGTTGGCCACGGCCGGCGCGATCGGCGGCACGCCCGGCTCACCAATTCCGCTCGGAGGGGCCGTGCCGGGCATCACGCGCACAGTGACGGCCGGCATCTCGCGCGCCCTCAGCATGCGATAGCCGTTGAAGTTCTTCGTCGATGAGACGCCTGCGGCGAAGGTGATCTGTCCCCACAACGCCGCGTTCAGGCCATGAACGATGCCTCCCTGCATCTGCATTTCGACCGAGCCGGGGTTGATCACCTGACCGCAATCGACCACGCATGCCACGCGATTGACGCGGATCGAAGTGGCGGAACCGGAAATGTCCACCACCTCGCAAACCCACGTTCCGAAGGCCTCGGCGATGGCAACGCCCCACGCGTGGCCCTTCGGCAGCGACTTCCGCCACAGGCTCAGAGCATCGGCGGCCTGCAGGACGGCGGTCGCTCGCGGATCCAGCGTCATGTTCTGATAGCGGAATGCGAACGGATCCATGTTGGCGGCCACCGCAAGTTCATCGATCAGACTCTCAACCGCGAACGCGTTGATCGAGCATCCCACCGATCGCCAGAAGCCGACCGGAATGCCCGCTGGCTGCACGACCCACTCGGTGACCTTCTGGCCGAGCTGATAGGGCAGGCCGGTGGCTCCTTCCGTAGCCTGCGAATCGACCACGCCAGGCCCGATATATCCGTGCTGGCCCAGAATCGACGAGGAAACATTGCGGTAATACCAGCCGACGATGTTGCCGACCGAATCCACCCCGGCTTTGCCCTGCACCACAGCCATGGGGCGGTACTGATCGTGGCTGAAATCTTCTTCGCGCGTCCACATCAGTTTTACGGGCTGGTGAATGGCCATCGCCACCTGCACTGCCTGGCTGATGTAGTCCTGTTCGATCTTGCGGCCGAGTCCGCCTCCGAGGTAAGTGGTGTGGACGGTGATTGCAGAGGAGGGAAGGCCCGTCAAAGCCGAGACCGTATGGACCACCGAAAGCGCCGATTGCGTCGGCGCCCAGACCTCACAACTGGTGGAGGTGAGGCTCACGGTGCAATTCAGAACTTCCATGGTGGCGTGAGCCAGATACGGCAGCGTGTAGGTGGAGTCGACTGTTTTGGCTGCGAGGCTCAGAGCGCTCGAGACTGCCGCTTCGGCCGAGGCCTGGGTGGCGCCGGCCGGTTCCGCGATCAACGGTGTGCCCGAGGCGAGCAACTGCTGGGCTTGTGCCGCCAGCGTCGCGGAGTCAATACTCGCGGTCGGCGGCAGGGTCCAGTGCACGCGAAGGGAGGAGACCATCTTCTTCGCGGTCCAGGTATCGGTTGCGACAACGGCAACCGCGTTCACGCTGCCTGCAGCGACAATGCCGCGGGTGTCCGACGCTTTGCACGGCACCACCGCGATCGCGCCACTCGGTTTGGAAGGCGTGGATGCCAGAACGCCTCCGATGGTGGGGCAGTGTTTAATCACTGCATAGACCATGCCTGGCAGCCGGACATCGATCCCATACTGAGCGCTGCCATCGACCTTGGATGGAATATCGACGCGCGGGAGCGCTTTGCCAATCAGGCGATATTGGGCGGCAGGCGTGAGCGGCGGGTTAGCCGGCACTGGAATCGATGCCGCCGCGACGGCCAGCTCTCCGTACGTCCAGGTCTTTGCGCCATTCTGATAAATCACCGTCGCGCTGGCCGCGGCGTAGTTCGCGCGCGTGGAATCGCCGTTGAGCTGCATGGCCGCGGCGATCAGCATCTCGCGCGCCGCTGCCGCCGCGTTTCGCAGAGGCATGAACCGTTTGCTGACCGCGCTGCTTCCGCCTGTGGTGTAGGAAACAGCCGGATTGGCCAAAGACTGCTCGACTGTTATCTGGCCCCAATCCACCATGAGCTCTTCGGCGAGAATCTGTGCCAGGCCCGACTTCGCTCCCTGGCCCATCTCGCAGCCGCCGAATTCGAGCGTGATCGAGTTGTCGGTACCGATTCGGATCCATGCGTTGATCTGCTGCTGCGCGGCCTGCTGCGCCTCAAGATCGACCACGTGCCCGCCATCCGGCAGGAAGAAACCAATGCTCAATCCACCCAGCGCGGTCACCAGAAATCCGCGTCTGCTGACACCGGCTTCGTGTGCAGGTACTGCTGCGATTGCTTTCATGTGTGAGTCCTCCGTTTCAGTCAGTGGTGCCGGCTAGAGGGTTTTCAGCGCTTCTTTGATGCGCTGATACGTGCCGCAAACGCAGAGATTCCCGACTTCGATCGAACTGCCGCGATGCCCCGCATTCAACTGACCGGCAACCGACATCAGCATGCCGGACTGGCAATAGCCGCACTGCGGTACCTGATGCGCGATCCATGCCTGCTGCGCGGGATGACTCCGGTCGGGCGAGAGACCTTCGATGGTGACGATCTTCCTTCCCACCGCTTCCTTCGCGTCCATGTCGCAGGATTTTTTGGGCTCTCCGTCCACCAGCACCGTGCAGGCGCCGCAGACTTCAATACCGCATCCATACTTCGTCCCCGTGAGACCGATCAGATCCCGAATGACCCACAGCAACGGCATCTCCTCGCTGGAAACCGTGACCGTGTGATCCTGCCCGTTCACATTCAGTGTCAGCTGCATTTTTGCAATCCCCTCCCGTTCCTTTTAGCACGGAACAAAAGTACTAGTACATAGGGCTAGACCAAAAAGTTGGAAGTAAGCAAACCAGCGACAATATGCTTCGAAGGGTGAATGACTAAGAGGTGGAAGGGGTGGGCTCTTCTTCGCTGAAGCTTCAAAGAGTGAACTGGCGGAGAGGGGGGGATTCGAACCCCCGGTAGCTCTTTAAGGAACTACGACGGTTTAGCAAACCGCTGCTTTCGACCACTCAGCCACCTCTCCGCGAGATGCGACACGGCCGGACAGTCTCGATCTTAACACGTCCGCAGCCCCGTTCCGCAGTGCGTTAGAATGGAGAGCGTACGCG
>CAZPZE010000095.1:0-4352 GCA_964590625.1 uncultured Solibacteraceae bacterium | reverse complement strand
GAGGATTTTTGTGCCGGCGGATTTGAGGCGCTGCAGGAGCGCGGCGGCGGGGAGGCCGAAATGGAAGCTGACGATTTCGGGTTTGACGTCTTCGAGAGCAGCGCACATTGGTTCGTCGAAGGGGAGGCGGAGGCGGGCGGGAGGAACGGACTCGATATCGAGGCGGAGGCGTTCGTAGTGGGGGCGGAGGAAATTTTTCCATCGCTGCGCGGCGAGTTCGGTGAGGGGTTCCAAGGTGTGGCAGAAAAAGTTGAGGTGGATGGGGCGTGCGGTGTCGCGGCGGAGGGCGTGGACGGAGTCGCGGACCTGTTCCGGGCTGAGCAGCGCGCAGGCGAGTGAGCCGAGGGCGCCGGTTTGAGAGACGCTGCGGGCGAGGGCGATGGAATCAGCGCCGGCCATGGGGGCCTGGATGATGGGGATTTCGATATGGAGGAGATCGAGCAGGCGGCGATCCGGCCAGGATTTCATGAGGCCATTATGGGGCAGGGGCGGAGGTTCTCTCGACGCGAACTCAAGTCGCGTGTCCGATTACAGGCGCTTGTAGAAGATGGTGGTGCTGCAGGGGCTGCCGTCGGGGAAGAGGGCGTAGTCGGGGATGATGCCGGAGCGTTCCCAGCCGAGGCGGGCGTAGAGGCGTTCGGCGTCGCCTCCGGTTACGGTGTCGAGGACAAGGAGAGTTTTGCCGGCGGCGCGGGCGGCTTGTTCGGCGTGACGCATCAGTTGTGCCGCGATGCCCTGGCGGCGGGATGCGGGGTGAACGAGCATCTTTGCAACGTCGGCGCGGTGGGGCTGGTTTTCGGGCAGGTTGAGGTGAAGCTGGACGGTGCCGGCGAGTTGGCCGGTGGCGGGGTCTCTCGCGACGAGGAGGATGCGTTCGTTGCGGGCGACGGCATCGGCGACATCGCGCCAGAAGGCTTCGGCTTTTTCGCGCGAGAGCGGGGCCATGAAGCTGACGGATGCGCCGGCGTGGACGCAGGCGATGAGGATATCGGCGAGGGCGGGGGCGTGCGCGTGCGCTTCGATCGAGGTCAGCGTGGTGATTTCGATCATGGTTCGGCGGGAGAGGGTGCCTCGGCGGGTTTGGGGATCTGGGTGATCCGCACCTGCGAGATGCGGTTGCGATCGAGATGGAGGACTTCGAAGCGGCGGTTTTCGAATTCGACGCTTTCGCCGGGAACGGGGATGTGGCCGAGGCGGAAGAGCAGGTATCCGGCGAGGGTTTCGAAACCGGCGTTGGCGGGGAGTTCGATGCCGTAGATCGAAGACAGGTCGCGGATGGAGGTGGCGCCTTCAAGATCGAGCTCGGCGATATCGCCGGCGGGAGCGCGGGGCGTGTCTTCGTGCGTATCGAATTCGTCGGTGATTTCGCCGACGATTTGTTCGACGACGTCTTCGACGGTGATGAGACCGGCGACGGTGCCGAACTCATCGACGACGAAGGCCATGTGGGCGTGGCGCGACTGGAATTCGGACAGCATGTCCTGAACGGACTTGGTTTGCGGCACGATCATCGGCTTGCGCATGAGGCGGCGGACATGGAAGGGCGCGACGGGGCGGCCATCGCGGATGGAGCGGCGGCGGTCATGCCAGAGGCGGGTCATGTCCTTGAAGTAGACGATGCCCGCCATGTGTTCGGGCTTGCCTTCCCAGACGGGGAGGCGGGAGTGCTGGCTTTCGACCATGGTGGCGAGGACTTCGTCGAGCGTGGCGGTGACGGGGACGGAGACGATTTCGTGGCGCGGGCGCATGACTTCGCGGACGGCGGTTTCTTCGAGATCGAGCACGCGGTGGATCATTTCCTCCTGGCGTTCGTGGAGGACGCCGGAGAAGCGGCTGGAGCTGACGATGAGCTTGAGTTCTTCGGCGGAATGTCCGCCTCCGGCGTGGTGGCCGGATTTGGCGCCGGCGAGACGCGTGATGAAGGCGACGGACTGTTCGACAACAGCGACGAAGGGGGCGGCGATGCGATAGAAGACCATCAGGACGGGGGCGACCATGATGGCGATGCGGTCGGCGCGCGCGATGGAGAGGTTTTTAGGGACGACTTCGCCGATGACGACGTGGCAGTAAGTCATCACGAGAAACGCGAGAACGAAGCAGGCGGCGTGGGCGTACACCGCGATCGCGGGCGTGATCAACGGGTTGAAGAGACGCAGGACCAGTTGGTAGAGAGTGTCTTCGCCGGCCCAGCCGAGTCCGAGACTGGCGAGGGTGACGCCGATTTGGGTGACGGAGAGAAGTTTTTCGGGGTGCGAGAGGAGAGAGAGTGCGATTTTCGCGCCGGTGAACCCTTCTTCGGCGAGGCGGCGGAGGCGCGAGTCGCGGACGGAGAGCAGGGAGACTTCGGCGCCGGCGAAGAAGGCGTTGATGGCGAGGATGAGGCCCAGGAGAAGCAGGCGGGCAACGTAGGCGGAGTTGGACACCTGTCGATTAGTTTAAGTCAGCGCAGGGATAACGTCTATTAATTGAGGTGGATGGCTAATCCGCGGGCGCAAGCGGAATACAATGGGCGTCATGAAACCTATCGTTGCGGTAGTTTGTTTTGCCTCCCTGCTGGCGGCCGCGGAGTCGCTGAACGTTTTCGGGCACACGTGGACGATCACGACGCCGGCATCCGACTGGGCTGTGAGCAACAATCTGCTGCAGCTCAAGACGTCTTCGGAGCCGATCCCCGGACAGCCGCGGCGACCGACGCATTACGCGCTGCTGGATACGAAGCCGTACAGCAAGGTGACGGTGGAGGGCGAGTTCAAGCGCAACGGGCGGAGCCTGATCATTGTGTATGCGTATCAGAACGATTCGCACTACGACTATGCGCACATCTCGTCAGACAACGCGGTGAAGCAGAACGTGCATAACGGGATGTTCCATGTGTTCGGCGGGGAGCGGGTGCGGATGTCGCCGCTCGAAGGGCCTGCGTCATTCACGACGCAGGACTGGACGCCGGTGAAGCTGGTGTGGGACGGCGCGACCGGAGAGGCGTATGTGGAAGTGAACGGGAAGCGGAATCCGAGTCTGACGGCGACGGATATGAGTCTGAAGTGGGGGCAGGTGGGGCTCGGGTCGTTCGATGAGACGGGGGATTTCCGGAATATCAAGGTGACGGGGACGATGGTGGAGCCGGGGAAGGTGGGGCAGTAAGAAGGGGCCGCCGGCAAGGTATAATTGTGTACGCAAGGTACACATCATGCAGACGGAAAAAGTCGGTGTCCGCGAGTTTCGTGAGAACCTGGCGGGCTACATAGAAGGCGGCAAGCCGCTCGCCATCACTCGGCATGGGGAAACGCTGGGATTTTTTATTCCTGCGCATAGGCGGAGCCGCAACGCGGAAATTGAGGCGATGCGGGCCGCAGCGGAGGAACTCGACTCGATGATTTCGGGGTGGGGCAAGTCAGAGGACGAGCTCATGCGGGAGTATAAGGAAATCCAACGCGTGAGCCGTGCCAGGAGACGGAAATCCAAGTAGCCGGCATGCGGCGCAAAGCGCTCGTACTTGATGCGAACATTCTGATTCGTGCGGTACTCGGGAAACGAGTCCGGAATATACTCGCAGCCTACGCGGACAGGATCTCATTTTTCGTACCGGAGGCGGCGTACCTGGAGGCACAGAAGCACCTCTCATATCTTGTTGTGAGGCATGGAGGCGATTCGCGGAAAGCGTCGGACGCGCTGACGGCTCTCGTGGCACTCATCACACTGGTGGATGGTGATCTGTACGGTGAATTCGAGCAAGAGGCGCTGAAACGACTGGGTGATCGCGATCCCGAGGATTGGCCGGTGATAGCGGCCGCACTGGCTCTGGAGTGCCCGATCTGGACCGAAGACACGGACTTCTTCGGATGCGGCGTGGCAACGTGGACCTCGGGGCGAATCGAGATCTTCCTTCGAGAGACTGATACCCTGGAGTAATGGTGCAGTTGGTCGGAACGTGACACGGGCTGGCCGCGAGGCGAACCCCTCCGATTGCGAACGCCGATCCCTGCCCCAGTGATTTGGCCAACACTGAGTGTCAATGCCCACGACCTAATCTGGCTGTTATGCGGGACATGAGCGATTGCGCATTTTATGTTATTCGCCCGCCTTCAATCGAGACCTGGGTGCAATTTTCGTGGGCACCGTTTTGTTCAGGATGCCCCAGTACTGCTAAGTTGCAAGAATAATTATCTTTTTTTCAGCAACTTATATACGCCGCCTGCTGATTGCGCGCTCGCTGTCGCGTAAGCTTTTCATGGACAGCCATGCCTTACGAAATCGACTTTCTCGGCACCTACGACGCGGAGAGCCTCATCGCGGAGTTGAAACGGATTTCTGCGGTGACGGGTAAGCCGACCGTCACTTCCACCGATATCGGC
>CAZPZE010000094.1:0-3553 GCA_964590625.1 uncultured Solibacteraceae bacterium | reverse complement strand
TCGAGCAGAGCGATGGAGCGTGCGCTTATACGGGCGCCTGGAGCCGCGAGTCCGGTTTCTATTCGAAATATTTTGCAGCGGTCACGAGCGCGTCAGACGCTTCCGTCACCATCACCTACACCTGCCAGTTCGCGCACGATCTCTGGGTCGGCACTTCGCTTTATTCCGATCGCGCGAATGCCCTCGTGAGCGTCGACGGCGACACCGAGACGACGCTCGTCTGCCAGCTTTCCACGGATTCCGCGGTAATCACAAGGAGGCAGGCGCGAAGCGGCATTCCGGCCGGGCGCCACACCGTTCGGCTGCGGTCTGCGTCAATCGGCTACCTCTATTTCAACTTTCTCGAAGCCGTGGTCGCGTCCGATGTCCCTGACACCCTCGCGCAGCGAAGCGGCATCTCGCCGGCGCTTGATTTCGATACCGATCATTCCTATAAACTTCCGCCTGCGCGCCTGATGTGGATCCTGGACCAGCTTGGCTATGGCGGGTCGATGAACGAATATCTCGGCGTCTTCTGGTGGAACGAGCGAACGCAGACCGGCGCGACGTTCCCTGCCGCGCAGGTCACGTTCAGCAGCGGATTCGCGGACGGCGACAGCATTTCGCTGACGCTCAACGGAGCTCTGGTCTCAAAATCCGTCTTCCCCGCCGATACGCCGGGCACGATCGCTCTTCACTTCGCGGCGTCGATCAATGGATCGTTCACCGGGGTCTGGGCTTCATCGGCAGGCGGTGTCCTGACCGTCACCGGCCGTTCCACCGGCGTCGCATACAGCATCACGCTGTCGGTATCGACATCGTCGTCAACCGGAACCGCGACGATCACTAGCGGGCCCACCGCGGGTGTCACGGGAACGTGGGTCATCGACGACACCGTGACGCCGCCGCTCAACCGCGCGATTCGCGACTGGCATGCCGATTTCTATGCGCAATGCGCATCGCGCTCGCGTGAAGTGGTCACTTCCTGTTCGCTCGAACTGGTCAATCCGCCCGCGGGCTACGCCGCGAAATTCCCGGACGGCACTGATGTCTCGACAGCCACCGGATTCGGATCGATCTTCTCCACGCAATGCGCTGCGGGCAGTTCAGCAGTGATCGCGTACCAGAAAGCTGTCTACCGCGCCATCGCCGGATTGCAGAGCGCCGCCGGCCTCACTCCATACGTGCAGTTCGGCGAATTTCTCTGGTGGTATCTGGCGAAAAGCGGGGTCGGAATGGGCTATTACGACTCCGAAACAACCGCGGCTGCGCTCACTGCTCTCGGGCGTGCCCTCCACGTTTTCAGCACCACGAATGACGATCCCACAGTCAACAGCAGCGCGGATGCGGATTTCCTCCGCAATCGGCTGCGCGATCACGTGGCGGCTCTGGTGGCCGACATCCGTTCCGCCTACCCCACGGTTCTCTGCGAAGTACTCTGGCCGTATGACGTGAACTATCCGTCTGTTGTAGCCGGGGCGGGCGTCGGCGGGCAGCTCAATTACGCCGTCAATCTGCCGGTCGAATGGAAGACCCAGCCTGCGAGCGGCCTCGACCGCATGAAGGTGGAAGCCCTGGCATTCGGATCGAGCCTGCGAAACCTGAACCTCGCCCGCGAGGCGGCAGAGCTCTTCCCCGGCTTTGGCTGGCCCCGTGATCGCCTGCGCTACCTGGTTCCGGTCTTCGGCTCGGCCTGCCCGTGGATCCGGGAACTGGGGCTTGCGGCCGGCGCGGGGATGGCGGCGAACAACCTCTGGGCGTTCGACCATATCTGCCTCTACAACCTCGAAGTACCTGAAGGACCGCTCGACCGGCGGTCGTTCGCCAGGGGGGTGTGAGCAGTCCAGTATAGTGATAAAGATGCCTTCTGAGCCGGAAGCCGGCCAAAACCCGCAGCAGGACACCGCGTGGCAGCGGGTGCAGAACGCCAGGCACCCCAAACGGCCGCACACTCTCGACTACATTCAGCGCATCCTGACGGACTTTCAGGAAATCCACGGCGACCGCTTCTTCGGCGACGATCCGGCGATCGTCTGCGGCTTCGGCCGTCTGGGCGACGGGAGCGGTCCGCCGGTCATGCTGGTCGGCGAACAAAAGGGCCGCGACACCCGGCAGAAACTGCACAGGAACTTCGGAATGCCCAAGCCGGAAGGCTACCGGAAAGCCCTGCGGGCCATGCAACTGGCGGCGAAATTCAATCGCCCGATCATCACGTTTATGGACACGCCCGGCGCGTACCCCGGCATTGATGCCGAAGAGCGCGGCCAGGCGGAGGCCATCGCCCGCAATCTTCGGGAGATGGCCCGGCTGCCGGTACCGGTGATCTCGATCTGCATTGGGGAAGGCGGCAGTGGCGGCGCTCTGGCGCTGGGCGTTGGAAATTGTGTTTTCATGCTGGAAAACGCCGTCTACAGCGTCATCTCGCCGGAAAGCTGTGCGGCCATCGTTTGGCGCGATTCGGCGAAGGCTGAGTTGGCGGCTTCCGCCCTCAAGATGACCGCGACCGACATGGTGAAGCTCGGGCTGGTGGATGACGTCATCCCCGAACCAGCCGGCGGCGCTCATGAGGACTACGACGAAGCGGCCCGGCTGCTCCGGGCACGGCTGGTTTCCACGCTGGGCGAGCTCTCTAAGCTCAGCTCCAACGAGCTGATCCAGGGCCGGTACGAGAAATTCCGCAAAATGGGCAATTTCTTTCTGAACGCCTGAACCATGGCCCGACCGAAAAAGAAATGGCCGGTGATCGCCGGGCTGATTTTCATCGTCGGATTCATCGTGGCGATGCTGCTCACCACGTCGGGTGAGTCGAAATACCACTGCGAGGTCTGCATCGCGTTCAACGGCGGCACGGTCTGCCGGAACGGCGGCGCTCCCACCAAAGAGGAGGCGCAGCGGATCGCCACCGAAGCCGCCTGTACCGACCTCGGCGCGGGTGGTTTTTCGAACTGCCGCAACACCACGCCGGTCAGCGTGAAATGGAAGTAGAAGACTCCTGTTTTCAAAAGTTTACGGCGAAAATTCGGCCCCGCGTGTTACTATCGATCCATAAATACTGAACAAACGGGGCTGTCGTCACGTCTATTCCGATTGGATCGCATCCAACGGAATCTGATCCGGCGAAAGCTGCCCCTGCGCCGGCTTCAACAACGGAGTACCCCACATCGTGCAAGGTAAATGGAAGGTTTTGATCGGAGTTGTCGGTGTCGCCGCGATCGCCGGCGGCATCTTCGCGAGCATCAAGTACTCGCAGCGCGATATCGTCACCGTCCAGACCGGCAGGGTGATCCAGGAGGATCTCGCCAGCGTCGTGACGGCTTCGGGCACGATCAATCCGAAAACCTACATCAACATCGGCGCCGATTACCAGGGGCAAATCACAGCGATCTACGTAAAGGAAGGCGACCACGTCCGCAAAGACCAGTTGCTGGCTAAGGTGGACAGCGCCCAATCCGCCGCGGACGTGGTGGCACAGCAGGCCGCGCTCAGTTCCGCCGAAGCCGACGCGAATGCCGCGGAAGAGGGGATCAAGGCCGGTCAGGAAAACATCGCCACACTGGAAGCGACTCTGAACGGT
>CAZPZE010000093.1:0-5173 GCA_964590625.1 uncultured Solibacteraceae bacterium | reverse complement strand
CGATCTAACCTGGAGCGCATCCGTGACTTGGGGTGGATGGGCGTTGTCGGCAGCTCGGACGACGCCGTGGCGAGACCTGAGACGTTCGTGCGGAATCTGCCAGCGTTCACCGTGAACAATACAGGAAGCGTCACCTAATCTGTTGAAGATGATCCGCGCGCCGATTGGCAGGCGCGGACGCTCCGTGAGGCATACGCACAGATGCTGACGTCACGGGTCGACCTACGGGCTTCGACCTGCCGCATGCGGCAGCCATCATGGCGGTGAGCGTCAATATCGCTAACGGTTCAGTCATTAGGAGCGTTTCTGCCGCCGCGCCGAGCGTCCTTCCCGTTGCGGGGCCTCCTGGGGGACACCGCCGCCAGGGATGGCGGGCCGGCCGCTACGTTTTTCCGGATCTGGGGCGATTCCAGCAGATTCTGATGATAGCTGAGAAACCCTCCCGGCGACTATAGTTGTCACTGCGGGCCCCCGCCGCTGATGTGGAACTATGCGGGGCTGATGAACCTGTCGATGATTTTCGAAGTCGCAGATCACCTCTTCGAGCTTCCACCATATTTCCTCTGCGACGCCCCTCGTCGCCTCATATTGTTCTGGCGTCAATTGAGCACTGAACTTACCCTGCGACCGGATGGTTTCATCATACGCAGCACGGAGACCATTCCTCTGAGCCTTCAGGCGCGCGCAAACCTCGCAATCTGGTGTGGCAAACATGGTGCTCAAAACCAGTCGAACGTCGCCATGATGCACGCGAGAAGCCGTTGTCAGCCGCGGACAGGCAAATTCTGAAGAATGACTGAAGGGAGATGACTAACAGTAACTGGTTCAATCTGATGGGGAGCAGTCATACGGTGGGATTTCCTCGTTCGATGCTGAGGACAAAGGATCATGATGAGATGCAATAGTTGCCAAATGACGGCATAGTTCCGGAAAACATTACTCGACAGCGAAGATCCGGGTTTTGGGCCTGACCGAGGTTGAGGGCTGATCGCAATGCTTAGCCGAGGCGTTTGGCTACTTACCAGGTTAATAGGAAACTACCTGGGATGCACTTCGAACTGACGGGCGGAATCGGAAAAGTCCGAATGCTGAACCAGCTCAATGGCATCAAAGGGCGCCGCATCGCGATATCAGTCATCGGTAGCTCGCGCGCAACGAATAAACTCTCTACCTGCGGGGCAATGCACAGCCGCGGGCTCCGTGTTTCTCACGAGCGCATCTCTTCTACCTCGGCGGGGGCGCAGACTACGATTCACGCCGTGTATAAATTCGCTGGAATTGCGGCTATTTCGCCAGTCATGCATTCACCACGCCGCATTTTCATCTCTTATGACAATAGTTGCCTGAACAGCAAGGGATAGGAGACCGCAGACCGGTTGAGAGGAGAGTTGCGTGCGGCACGGGACCGACAGCACGCGTTCGTGAGCAGGCCCCAGCTTAGACAGCGAGTACAGCAGCGGGCCGCGATCGGAGACTTGAAGCCGATTTTGGCCGATACCCTCGTTGGCCCAGATAACTTCCGACGGATGTGTACTTCTTTCAGAACGCCTGGTCGAACCAGATAGCTTTGGAACGGCGCGGCAGCAATTGGCGCGTATCGGGCCCTGCCTGATCTCGAGGTTTCCTTTGCGAAGCCCTCCGTACCCCCAGAGGGACCCAAATTCGCCCCTTGGATATCGTGAGGGCTGTGAGCAACACTGCGCGGCAGGATGATAGAGCTCGACTTCACGCCAGTCGCAAATTCCGCCGATCTGTGCGCGTCCGGGGCCTACTCCGGGTTTGAATTGGCGGGACACGCTAAAGCTTATTCCCTGTATTGGACCCTCGGGGATCCCGATTCCGGTACCGGCGTGCGGTTCATCAGAAAATAGTTAAGACTCCTTCGGCGAGCCTTCACGGCATACCGTCACCTGCGGATTCAGGCCATCGGGCGATGGCAGCACGCAGGAGGACGAGCCATCGCGCCCTGTATTCAACGCCCTCCTGCGTGGTAACTCGATTGCTCGATTGCCCGGCAGTGAAGAAACTGTCTTGCCTGTCCATGCTGGCCGTGGCTTCGTGCCTGCATGCCACGACTTTGCAATTTCGGCTCGGACTCGATTACACCGAATGGGCTCCGGCTAATGTGGCCCGGGTGGCCACCGACAACTCCGGCAACATCTACATACTGACTAAACAATCCGTTGTCGCGAAGCTTTCGCCTGACGGCGAAACGCTCGTGTGGCAGGTGACGCTCGGGTATTCTGCGAGTCTAATGACCGTTGACGCGAGCGGGGATGCCTACGTCGCCGCGTTTCAAGCGCCGACGACTCAGCCAGCGAGCGGCACCCTCTCCATTGAAAAGTTCGATACGACGGGACACGCGCTGTGGACATGGGACTCAGGCCCGGGTCAGACACTCCCAACAGGTTTCGCTGCAGATGCCAGTGGACGCACCTATGTAATCGGACGGAAGAACGGGTTCACGGACGGGTTCGCAGGGACAGTGCTCCGTGTCAATGCTGCCGGCACCGGTACAGACTATGAAGTCACTCTGCCTGCCCTTCCGACATCACTCGCGGCCGCCAATGACGGCAGCGCGTTCGTCGCGGGTCTCGCCGATCATAGCGTGCTGTTCCTCACGCGCTTTGCGCCGGATGGATCGCCGGGTTTCTTCTCCACGACAGCAGATCCGCAGACAGATGCATGGCCCGCCGTCGCGGTGGACAGCAACGGTGAAGAGGTTCTCTACACAACGGGCCAGCTTCAACGGTTTGATGAAAACGGTGTATTGACTCTGTCGAAGAATCTCCCGGCCTGGAGCGCAAACACGCAGACGGTACTCGTTGACAGCGCAGGCAACGCTTACATCGGCGGATGGACAACCGGGATTTATCCGGTGCTCAACTCTTTGGCACCGTGCGGGGCGCAGATGCTCAGCGTCGTTGCGCGCGACGGAACGATCCTTCAGACCACCTATGTCCCTGGCGTGAGCACTAACTATGGCATCCCCATCATCGCGAGTAGTCCCAACTCAGGCGTTCTGGTGGTGGGAACTGCCGACCCGGACTTTTCGCCATCCCAGACCGGTCCGTTTCAGGCAAACGGAACGGTTCTCGTGCATATGTCGCCCAACGTGAATGCACCTGTTCTGCCGCTCGCGTGTGTTGGGAATTCCGCGTCTTATCAGGCCGGTTCAGTCGCACCGGGCGAGATGGTGACGCTGCTCGGCACGGGCCTCGGTCCTCAACAGGGTGTTCAGGGCGAAGCTTCCCTGAGCCAGCCTTTCCCCACTGCTCTTCAAAACGTGCAGGTGACTTTTGACGGGAAAGCCGCACCGCTGCTTTGGGTACAGGATGCTCAGATCAACGCAGTTGCGCCGTGGTCACTGACACCGGGCCAGAACACGCGCGTATGCGTTTCGACGGGAGCGATCACGAGCAATTGTCTGACGGAGGCGGTTGCCCAGACATCGCCCGGCGTGTTCACCGTTGATGGGATCAACGCGGCTGCACTGAATCAGGATGGGACGGTCAACTCTCCCGCGCATCCGGCGAAGATTGGCTCTATCGTCACCGTATTCGCAACGGGACTTGGACCCATCGCGCCGGCGCAGAACGATGGAAGCCTCGTCAACATTCCTCTGCCGTCGAATACTCTGAGTACGCAGGTGGTTCTGACTGGATTTCCGACGGGAATCGGGGGGGCGACGATTAATGTTCCGTTGAAGGTCACGTACGCGGGCCCTGCGCCTTTTCTGGTTGCCGGCGCCAGCCAGATCAACTTCCAGGTGATCTTTACGATGGCTCCGTTTTACGTGATCACAGGAGGGGCCATGGTGCCGTTCAAGGTATACGTCAGTCAATAACGAATCCGGAAGTATCACGCGCAACTCAGCTCTACTGCAGTCACAGACCCCGCCGGAAATCGCCACTTCAGCGCCGGCTGTTCGGGAATGGGCCGCTCAACAGGAGTGAACACATCCGGTTGATCAAGGCTCACGAACTGGCGGAGATTGTCCGGCGCGATGGCCCACGTCCGGCCCCCCGTCACCTTCATGCCTTCCACCGAAAACGACGTCTCCACGCTGCTGCGGAACTGGAGATTTGCCACGTGCAGGTAGATCTTATTACCGCTCCGGCTGGCTGCGATGTCCAGACCTGATGGCTGCTCGGTAACGGCCACGCCCTGCGTTCCGTTGAAGCGCTTAAACAGCCGTGCGATCGAAGCGACCGGCATCAGGTAGCTCTTCCCGGCTGGGACGCCGATCATCACGGCATTATTGGTCCAGCGGGTGCCCTCAAAGTCGGCGGCGGTCGCAATCTTCACCCGGGCTCCGTGGCGCTGGTAGATGTTGAGCGATCTGGCGTGATAGACCGACGAAAGCCACTCGAAGAGAATCGGGTGCATGTTGCGAGGGCCGAGGCTCAGATGGCCCTCCGTGATCGCGATGCCGATCCTGCCGTTGTTGCCTGCTATCGTGCTTTCCAGTTCCGATACGCGTGTTTCCACCGCGTTCGACAGCTCCAGCAATTCTTCCCACGCCTGTTCCGGCTCCTGCTGGTAGCGCAATCCTTTCAACACTGTATTGGGGCGCCGGGGCGATTGCCCCATCATGTGAATGGCGACGAAATCGAGGTATTCGCCGGCTCGTTCAATCAGGTCTTTTGCCCAGAGGCCCTCACCGTGACCGCGGTCGCCCCACCCGATCAACCGGATCGAATTGTCGCGCGCCTTCATGGCGCGCGCAAATTCGATGGTGTGCGCAATCGATTGATCCTTATTGAAAGTCGCGGCGCCATAGGACGTCTCGTTTCCCAACTGCCACAATTTGACGTTGAGCGGCTGCGCCGAACCGTTTCTTTTGCGCTCGGGGCTATCCGGATCGTTGACGTAGGAAACCCAGTCTGCGGCTTCTTTCGCATCGCCGGTGCGGTTACCTTCCGGCATCCTGCTGTACCGCTGTTCCCCATCGCTGAGGAAGTTCACGCAGTATAAGGGTTCCGCTTTCACGCGTCGGCAGAAATCGACGAACTCGTGCGTGCCCACGCGATTGGTTTCTTTGCCACCCCAAACGTAGTTCCGTGTCAGCGGCCGGGAAGCGACTGGCCCCACGCCTTCCCGCCAGCGGTGGTAACGGCTGTAGAGGCCACCGAAGCGAATGACGCCGGGCGCAAGATCCGCCACAACATCG
>CAZPZE010000092.1:0-3469 GCA_964590625.1 uncultured Solibacteraceae bacterium | reverse complement strand
AGCTTCGTGAACTTCAGATCCCTGCCGCGCTTCAATTTCGTGAGATACGTCATCTGACCGGCGTGATAGGCGAAGTGCTCATACACGTGCACGATCGCGACCAGGCCTGACACGCGATAGCCCTGGATCGTGAACTCGCGCATCATCGACTCCGCCGACATTCCGTCGATCACTTTGCAGGCTTCGCCAACGGTCGTCCTCAGTTGCCGGATCAGTTTGCGGCGCGGGATCGGATTGCGCTCGCTGAATTCCAGATCGCGCTCGCGCACATCGGGCGCGCCGCCGAGGCCGGAAATGACCCATTGGCGAAGATTGCCGCAGAGGTGCAGAACGATGTTGCCGGCCGCGTTCGATGCGCTGTTCGGCCTCCACCAGATCTCCTTTTCCGTCAGCAACTGCAGGCAGCGGACGATGCGCGGCAGGTACTTTTCGAAACCGGAGCGCGCATCTTTGCAGAGCATTTCGGCAAGAGCAGATTCATCGGCGTCCATTGGTGGCTCTCTGATACACCTACTCTAAACCCAACAGTCCACCGGTAATATACAGTACTGTAATTCCGAATAATCCTGCGATAAAACCTAAAATTATTCACAAATTATCCGATAAAAGAGTCAATGGGTGTTTCTTCGGTCATTCTACGGCGCGTGTTTCACGATGAAACAACCAGGCGGGCCGCGTTCCGCGTGTTCGTTCCGTGTTGAAACAGAGGCATTGGCAGCACAACGATAAAGGGGCGTATTTTCTCGCATTTACGGGTTCACTTGCGATGGCTGACTGAGTGCAGTATCCCCTGGCAGACGATATGGCTACTACCGGCGCAGTCCAACAGCGAATTCCCGTATCTCCCGAGGCGCCCGCCGATATGGCGGCGCGCGATGCGCTCGTGCTCGAGCATCTGCCGCTCGTGCGCGCCATTGCGGTTCGGGTTTACGAAAATCTGCCGATGCACGTGGAGCTCGAAGATCTGGTGCATGCCGGCATCCTCGGACTGTTCGACGCCGCTCACAAGTTCGACGGCGCAAAACAGGTCGCCTTCCGCGGCTATGCCAAGCATCGCATTAAAGGCGCCATTCTCGACAGCCTGCGCGAAATGGACTGGGCCTCGCGCGATCTGCGGCGCCGCCACAAGCGGCTCGAAGAAGTGACGCGCGAGCTCTGCGCCGTGATGGAACGCAATCCGACGGAGGTCGAGATTGCGGACAAGATGGGGATGGAACTGGAGCGCTGGCGGCAAATGGCGATCGAACTGCGGATGGTCGGCTTTCTCTCGGCTTCCACACGCGCGATCGATAACGAAGACGGCCCTGCGCCCGAATTCCCTGCCGCGCCCGACTCGAATCCCGACGTGATGGCCGGGCAGCGGCAGCTTGAAACCATGCTGGAAGACGCGATGCGCAATCTTCCGGCGCGATACCAGGAAGTGATCCGCCACTATTACAACGGCGGCAAGACGATGCGCGAAATCGGCGAGTCGATGGGTGTCAACGAGAGCCGCATCTCGCAGATCCACAAAGCCGCGCTCGAGCGGCTGGCCGAACATCTGCAGGCCTCCGGCATTCGCTCGCCGGAATGCCTGATCTGACGCGCTGGTGTTGTGTCTTCGTCTTCAGTCGCGTCGACTCGAACGCGACTGAAGTCGCGTGTCCGCTGGCGTCGCATAGCCAATTCACTTACGGAACAGAAGACTAATTCGCGGTCGGGACTTTTTCGACGTGATCGATCACGAGCACCTGCACCGGCCGCCTGGCCGCTTCCAGCCGGAGCCCGAGGTCGCTCTGCACCGTGGTGAATACGGAAGGGGCGGTGGGGTCGTCCGGCGGATTGCCGTTGTAGCCCAGACCCGCAAGGTCGATCGTGTAATCGTACGTGCCCGTGAGCCCCGTTTCATCGAGGGTGGGCTTCGTCAGACGGCGCGAGAGCATCAAGGCGAGCCGTGTCAGCGGCTGGTTCTTAAAGATGGTGGTGCCTCTCGGCGTGCCGGCTGCAATCGATGACTTTTCATCCCCCGCCGGGGCCTGCAGCTTCGGCTCGCCTTTGCCCTTCGTCAGGACATACACGTCGAGATTCCGCGTCTCCTGGCGCACCTTCATCTGAAAGCGATCGATCAGCAGATTGCGCAGCATGAGACGCATCTGATCGTCGGAAGCGCGGCTGGCCGCCTGGCCGACAATGTCATATTTCGGCTCCGTCCTGATCCAGTCCGGGGCGTCGATCTCGTAATCTTTCAGGTCCCACGCCCATTGAATCGCGTACCAGAGGGGTACGTTCCGCATCAGGAAATGGCCGGGCTCGGTGTCCATGTTGGCGGGGATTTCCTTCGCCTTCGGCTCTCCCGGACCAGCCTGACGAACCGTCGCCACCTCGAAAGCAGGACCGCCGGGTGGCGCGGCTCCGGCAGTCATCGCAGTCAGAAAGACAATCAGGCCCGCAACAGGGCGAATCCTCATGGCCGAATAGGCTCCTTTTGAGGGATAGTATATTCGGACCGCGGGTTTGAGCTAGTTCGCGGTGGGAACCTTCTCAGCGTGATCGACGACCAGAATCTCCACCGGACGCTTCGCGGCTTCGAGCCGCAGTCCGAGATTCTCCGGCACGGTGGTGAAAACCGAGGGCGCCGATGTATCCTGCGGCGGATTGCCGTTAAAGCCGAGGCCCGAGAGGTCGATTGTGAAATCGTAGAGGCCCTTGAGGCCGGTCTCGTCGAGCGTTGGCTTGTCAAGACGGCGGGTGAGCATGAAGGTGAATCGCGAAATCGGCTGTTTGGTGAATTTCACGCTGCCCCGCGGCTCGGCTGCACCGAGGGAGGGCTGCTCCTCGGCCGCCGCTTCCTTCACTTTCGGGGCGCCTTTGCCGGGCGTCAGAACGTAAACATCGAGGTTGCGCGTTTCGCGATGGACCTTCATCTGGAAACGTTCGATCAGCAGGTTACGCAGCATGAGGCGCATCTGATCGTCAGAAACAGGCCCGGGCGCGTTGGCAATGATGTCGTAGCGATTATCGTTCCGGATCCAGTCCGGGCCGGAGACTTCGTAGTCCTTCAGGTCCCACGCCCATTCGAGGCAGTAGCGCAGCGGCACGTTGCGCATCGCGAAGTGGCCAGGCGAGCTGTCCATGTTGCGCGGGATGTCGCCTGGGCCGGCTTCGCCGGGGTCGGCCGTGTGGATCGACGCAGCGTCGAATGCCGGGCCATCGGCGGCCCACGCGCTCATCCTGATCAGAAAAACCGCCAGCGCTGCAATTCTCATAGCTCCCTCACTTTTTGATAGTGTAATCGCCCGGGATCTGGAAAAGCGAAGGATCGGGCGAAGTCTGCACGATGTTGGTGAGCTGATAGGTGGAATCGCCGAAGCGGGGGTCGGAACTGGTGCTCTTGACAAGCATCTGAAGATCGTTCGAGTACCAGCGCTCGCTGACGACATTGATGGGGCGGTCATTGCCGATTTTGCCGATGGGAATGGTTTCCGTGGTG
>CAZPZE010000091.1:0-7148 GCA_964590625.1 uncultured Solibacteraceae bacterium | reverse complement strand
GAAAAAATCAGCGGCAGCAGGCTGACGCTGATCTTGACGGCTTTCGCCTGAATGAAGGGGGCCGGCCCGAAGGCGGGGTCGTCGGAAATAGTGAGACCGTCCGCCGCCACGCCGCCGGAGAAGAGCGCGAGATGGAGGTCGGACACCTGCACTTTTCGGCCGAGCGCGGCGGAGAGCTTCGATTCGAGAACGGGACGCAGGGTATCGGCGTTTACGAATAGCGGGAGCGCGAGACCGACCGCCGCGATGACGACAAGCACGGCCAGCGCGATCTTCGCCGCCGGTCTGGCCAGGATTCCGGTTGCCTTTTCCGTGGAAGATGCCATGAAAGACTCATATCACGAAACAGGGGGCGCGGTTAGCCTCCGAAACTGATCGAGATGCCATAGGTGGAAGTCTGGGGCTGAATGAGCGGCGTGATCACGCCATGGTGATGGCGCGCATGGGCTTCGTGCGTATGAACGACGAAACGTCCCGTAAAGAAGCCGATCGCACCGCCGGCGATCACATCCGACGTGTAATGCCGCTGTGCCGCGATACGAGCAGCGGCGACCGTGGTGGCGAGGCCATAGGCGACCCACGGCACCCACTTGCGGTTCGCATATTCATGGGCGATGACGGAAGCGAGCGCCCAGGTTTCGCCGGAATGTCCGGATGGGAAGCTGGCGCCGCCCTGGAAGAAATCGCCGGGTTTCGAGGGCGCGTCGGGACGGTTGCGGCCGGCGGCGAGTTTCAGGCCCTCAACGACGATGAGGCTGTCGAGGATGGCCTCGCCGCTCAGAATACCCGTTTCGCGCGCTTTTTCGTTATCGGCGACGACACCAGCCGCGTAGAAACCCGCGAACACGGGAAGCACCGAGTAAGCGGCGCCGATGTTGGAGATGTGACCACCCCAGTTCACCTGGCCGGGACTGTTTTCGAGGACATGGGCAGTCCGGCGGTCGGTGAGGACCGCGCCCGTGATGATAGCGGTGAGCCCGATCCACTTGCCTGCGTCCGCCTTGCTGTGCATGTGGAAAGGGCTGGTCCAGACAGTGCGCTGATCCAGCCAGATGTTGGCCGCAAGTTTATGAACCAGCGGGCCGATGTGTTCGGTGTCGCCGGGGTAGTAGACGAGATCGCGGCGGTCCAGCTGATCGACCGAGCCGGTGAGAGGCGGCTGGGCGTAAAGCCCTCCGGCGGTGATCAGAAGTGGAAGCAGGAGTGAAGCGAAACGTACCGAAAGACTCATTCCGCCTTCGAGTCATGCAATTTGAAATCCGGCGTTAACGGGATCGCAATGCGAGCCGGCGGGCTCGGGTGAATTTCAGGAATTTTTCATGATGCGTGGCTAAAATATGCTCCTCAGGCGTTGCGAAGGGTTTCTGCGGGATCGAGTCCGCCCGCGCGGCGTGCCGGCAGATAGCTTGCGATCAGCCCGGTCGCCCCCAGAACAAACACCGCTCCGAGCAACGACACGGCGTCATACGGCTTCAGGCCGAACAGCAGCGCGGAGGCGGACTTACCCGCCCACCAGGCAAATCCGATACCCGCGGCCGTGCCCGCCGCGAGAAGCAATACGGCTTCGCCCAGCACCAGCCGAACCACCCGCGCCCGATCCGCCCCGAGTGCGATGCGCACGCCGATTTCATTGGCTCGCCGCGCGATCATGTAGGCGATCACGCCATAGAGACCGAGCGCGGCCAGCGCGACAGCCAGGAAGCCAAAGCCGCTGGAGAGCATCGCCATGAGGGTTTCCCGCAGCAGCGAATCGTGAATCTGCCGGGACAATGGACGAAATTCGGTTCCGATCAGTGGATTGACTGACGCGATTGCCGCTTTGGCACTCGCGATGAATCGGCCGGGCTCTCCGGCGATGCGAATCAGATAAGCTGTTTGATCGCCCGGGTGCTCGTCCTGATCGAGATCGAAGTACGCCTCCGGAACGAAATTCTCCCGCATGTCGCGATATTTCGCGTTTTCCGCCAGGCCGATGATCTGATAGGACGGTTCGGCCTGCCCTGCATCAGCAGCAGCGCGAAAACTGTGCCCGATCGGGTTCTGCGCGCCGAATAGTTTGCGCGCGAATGCTTCATTCACAATCGTCACCTTCGGTGAGCCGACGCGATCGTGCACATCGAAATCGCGGCCGGCAATAATTCTGGTGTTCATGGTGCGGAAAAAGCCGGGCGACACGCTGTTGAGGTTCGCCAGGTTGCCGCTGTTATCCGCAACTGCGTTGTCCGCGGCCACCATATTATTCCAACCGGCGCCGCTGATCGGTGTATAGGATGCGCGCGCAACGAGAACAGCGCCTGGAACGGCGGCCAGTTTCTCCCGCAAATTCTCATAGATCTGGAGCCGGCGTTCCGAAGGATAAGGCGTCTTGCCGAGATCGAGGGCGGCGACCATCAGGCCATCAGTTTCGAAACCGGGATCGGTAACGAGCAGGTTGTGCAAGGTTCGGACAAAAAGAAGCGCGCCAAACAGCAGCACCAGAGAAAGGGCAACCTGGGCGACGACCAGCACGCGGCGCATGCTGAACCGCTCGCGGCCGCTGGTGACGCTTCTGCCGCCTCCGCGTATCGCGTCCGCCGGTGACAGATAGCTGGCGCGGAGTGCGGGCGCGAGTCCGAAGAGAATGCAGGTGAGGACGGCGAGCGCTGCTGAGTAGAGAAGGACGTTCAGTCCGGAATTAGTATCGATGTAGAACGGATCCCCCGCGGGGCTGATAAACGCCACCAGTCCGCGGCTCATCATGCGGGCGAGCACCGATCCCGCAAGAGTTCCGGCGACGGCGAGCAACAGGCTTTCGACCAGCAACTGACGAATCAGCCGCGCACGCGACGCGCCGAGGGACAACCGAACCGCGATCTCGGGCTCGCGAACACTCGCACGCGCCAGCAACAGATTGGCGAGATTCGCGCAGGCAATCAGCACGATGAGGCCGGTCGCTGCCATCAGGAGCCACAGCGGCCCTCCATAATCGCCGCGCAGTCTCGATAGGCCGTTCGAGGCATCGACGGCCGTCATACGCTCCGCCAGATAGCCCTTCGCCACGTCAGGCGTGTAAGAAGAGGGCAGCGTTGCCTGCATGAGCGCCGGTGAAATCGCGTGGAGATGGGAGATCGTGCGGCCGAGGGTCCAGCCTGGTTTCAGGCGACCGAAAACAGAAAGCCAGTATGCGGTTGGAGACTTCAGGCGGCCGGCGTGATCGGAGGAGAGCAGAGCGTCCATGCAAAGGGGGACGGCGACGTCGAAACGCTGGCCCACGGCCACACCGAAGAAAGATGCGGGCGTAACGCCGACGATGGGGATCGATAACCCGTTCAGGGAGATGGAACGCGAGAGTACATCCGGCGAACCGGCGAAACTGCGCTGCCACCAGGCGTCGCTGATGACGGCGGCGGGGCTGCAGGATTCGCTGTCATCCTGGCGGGTCAGAGGCCTGCCAATGATGGTGTTCACGCCGAGCACTTTGAAAAAATCACCGCTGACGTAAATGCTGTTGACGAAATTGGGCTCTCCGCCAGTGGAGAGGTTGAATCGGCCGGGAGCCCAGGCGAACATTCCGGAAAATGCCTGCTGCAGCTCCTGTAATTGCTTCCATTCGGCGTCACTGGCGACAGCAACCCAGGTCGACCACTCGCCGGGGCGGCTATCCGGTTTCTCGAAATCGAGTGCCACCAGCTCGTGGGGGTTTTTCACGGGAAGCGGCCGCAGGCGGATGGCATTGACGAGCTGGAAAATCGCGGTGTTGGCGCCGATGCCGAGGGCGAGCGAAAGAATCGCGACGGCGGCGAAGCCAGGGCTCGCTTTCCATTGCCGCAAACCGTAGACAAGATCGGCGCGGACCGAATCGAGCCAGGCGGAGACGTCCATATCGCGGGTTCTCTCTTTCTGCAGGGAATAATTGCCCAGCCGGCGGCGCGCGGTACGCCATGCTTCGGCTTCGGATATGCCGGAGGCGATCAGGTCATCGACGGACTGTTCGAGGTGGTAGCGCAGTTCGTCATCGATCTCATTGCTGAGCCGCTCCGGGCGGAAGACGTTGCGCCAGCGGGAAAACCAGGACATGGCTACGTATACCGGAGGACGCGCGAGACGCCGCGCGTGAGGCGCTCCCAGCTTTCCTGTTCTTCGGCGAGCTGCTTTTTGCCGCGCGCCGTGATGGAGTAAACGCGCGCCTTGCGGCCTCTATCGGTGATTTCCCATTTGGAGGAGATCCAGCCGTCCTGATCCATGCGATGCAGCGCCGGATAGAGCGAGCCTTCTTCCACCTTCAGGAGATCGTCCGAGACGGAGTGGATGTGCTCGCAGAGGCCGTAGCCGTGAAGCGGGCCGCGGGATTCGAGCGTGCGGAGGATGAGCAGGGAAAGCGTACCCTGGAGTTTGTCGTTTTTGGAGCGTGGCATAACCAGCTATGCATAGACATCTATGCATAGCCTGCCAGAGACGGACGGCGATGTCAACTGGCGTTGCCAATGACCAGCGCGGGCATCGGATGGATTTCGTACTGAAAGCCGATGTTGGCTTTCATGGCGGGATCATCGTCGGTGAGGGGTTTGGGATCAACGTCTTCGGGAAGCTGCCAGAAGCCCGCGCCGAATCCGCCGGAGGGAGCTGCGACGGGACCGTAAGCGACCGCCCAGCCCTTTTCCGCGAATCCGCGCCAGTATTCGGAGTGCTGCATCATGATGGCGCGTTCGGCATCAGTCATGGTGAACATGAAATCCGGACGCGGGGAGATCAGCTTCAGGAAGAAATATTTCATGGAGCGAGTGTAGCGTGGCTACAGCTGCAACTGATAAATATTCAGCCCGGTGGAAGTGGGCACGAACAGATATCCGTTGGTGGTTGTCACCATCCCGCTGAAACCGAACTGAGTCTGGAATGGAACGAGCGTCATGTTCGCGGGGTTGCGGGCGTTCACGATCATCATCGATGATGGCCCGAAATTATCGGTGGTCGGCGGCTTATTCACGATCGCGAAAATTCCGTTGTTGAACGCGCTCGTGTAGAACGTCCCGTTTACCTGCAGTTTCGTGGTGACCGTCGAGATGACGGACGGGCCAAGCGGATTTGTAATGTCCATCGAGGTCAGCGTCAGATAGCCGAGGAAATCGAAATCGGGAATTCCGGGATTACGCTGCCCGGCGGTGTTTCCCGCGGCGAGCAGCGTGTTGCCGGAAACATCGAAGCTCAGCAGAATCGCGGCCTGCGGCACGCCGATCTGGATGATCGGAGTCGGCGCAGTGGGAATCGTGAGATCCGCGATGCTCAGCGCCCCGATGCCCTGCGTGCTGGTTCCGGTCGCGGTCGTGGTTGCGACGTAGGCGTAATTGTTGTCGATAATCTGCGCCCAGGGCTTGAGGTACTGACTTCCCATTCCCGCCCCCACGCCAGGCGGCAGCGAAGTAATGAAAAGCGGATTCGCCGGATTGAGAAAGCTGAACACCAGGAAATCGCCCTGCTGGGAGAGGATCTGCGCGGTCGTGCCCGAGTACGTAATGTAGCTCGTGGTGATGATGCAGTAGATGCTCGTGAAACTGAGGTCTTCCATATGCCCGTAGGGCGTGGTCGCGAGCGTAAGAAGCCCGGGCGATGACGGATTACTCAGGCTGAAGACGGCCAGCGATTGCGATGGGCCAGTATCGTCCCCCACAATATCGACCAGGAGCGGCGCTGTACCGACCGTGCTGAGCGCGCACCGATTGCCGACGCCGTTCAGCACTTTAGAACCGAACGAGCCTTTGACAACGGGATCATCGAAGCGCGTCACATCAACAATCACGATGCTGTTCGAACCGCAGACATAAGCGAGGTTGCCGAACAGCACGACGTTGTATGGATTCGGATTAAGGAATGGCGTGGAACTGGTGAGAGTCAACGGGCTCTTATATGGAGTTCCGCTCCCGCTCACCGAAATAATGGCGGATGCGCCGATATAGTTGCCGGCTGTGATGACGAGCGGATAATCGCCGGTCGGCAGATTCGGGATCTGAATGTTCGCCTGGGCGAGGCCCGCATAATCCGGCGTGAGTCCGAGGAACTGCACTGTCGCGGTGGCGGCGCCGATGGTCGCGGTGGCTTTCGCGGTCGCGGTGGCGATGGGAGACAGCGGCGCGGCGGCGCCGTCGGCAACGGGATTATCGACGGCGCCCTGTCCCGTGAGATAGACGGTGATATAGGTGCCCGCGCCCGCCGGCGCGTCATGGCTGTTCAGAGTTCCGTCGGCGTTCTGCGCGAGCGCGTGATTGGAACCGTATTGAAAGACGGAGGGCGCCTGCGCGGCGACGCTGAATGTGAAAGCCGAACTCGCGCCGCCGGGGCCGTTGACCACGATTTTCGCGCTCCCGGCCAGGGTTCCGGACGGCACCTGAAAATTGATCTGAGTGGCACTCACATAAAGGAGGGGCGCCAGCGTGCCGCCGACGGAGACTGTCGTGCCGGCGAGGACGGTGGGGATCGGAAAGTCGGTGGCCGTCGCGGTGTCACCCGCGAGATCCGAACCGAATATGGTGGCCAGGGAACCCGGGGCTACTCGGGGCCCGAAACTGGCGGAATCCGAAACATACCGGATACTGGGGACGGCGGCGGTAGCGGCAACCGGGATCAGAAGCAGCAGCATCTTCAGCATCAAAGAGGATTGACGCGCAAATCGGCGGATATGACGAGACGGATGGAACATCCGGCTTTATTTTACTGGGCGGCGCATGGACGGATTCGTTCGAATCATTACGAAGTGCTTTGTTTTCATGGCGGATGGCGTAAATTTTCGCATTCAGCCAGCCGAGACTTGTCCTACATTCATGGGGACATGTTAAGCTGAAGATTCCTCGGCAATTTTTGCTTCAGGACAGGTGGCCGAGCGGCTAATGGCAACAGACTGTAAATCTGTCGCTCCTTGCGAGCTACGGAGGTTCGAATCCTCCCCTGTCCACCAGAGTTTTAACCAGCCGTTGTAGCTCAGTCGGTAGAGCGCGTCCTTGGTAAGGACGAGGTCACCAGTTCAATCCTGGTCAACGGCTCCAGATTTTTGAAGGATGGCATCCTCACATGGCGAAAGAAAAATTTGACCGCAGCAAACCGCACGTAAACATCGGAACGATCGGGCACATCGATCACGGCAAGACGACGCTGACGGCGGCGATCACGAAGGTGCTGGC
>CAZPZE010000090.1:0-1559 GCA_964590625.1 uncultured Solibacteraceae bacterium | reverse complement strand
GGAGCTGCTCGCGGCGTTCGGGATTCCGAAAGCGATTCTGCCGGAGATTCGATCGAGCGCGGAGGTTTATGGCGCGGCCACGCTCGATTCGATTCGCGATGTGCCGGTGGCGGGGATTCTGGGCGATCAGCAGGCGGCGCTGGCGGGGCAGACGTGCTTCCGTCCGGGCGAGGCGAAGAATACCTACGGCACCGGCTGTTTTCTGCTGATGAATACGGGCACGGAACTGGTGCAGTCGCGCCATGGGCTGCTGACGACGGTTGCGTTTCAGATGGAGGGCCAGGCGGCGACGTATGCGCTGGAAGGGAGCATCGCGATCACCGGCGCGCTGGTGCAGTGGATGCGCGATAACCTCGGGCTGATCTCGAAGAGCCCGGAGATTGAAGCGCTGGCGGCACAGGTTCCGAATAATGGCGGGGTTTATTTCGTGCCCGCGTTTTCCGGACTCTATGCGCCGTACTGGAAGCACAACGCGCGCGGCGTGATCGCGGGGCTCACGCGATTTTCGAACAAACATCATCTGGCGCGCGCGGTGCTGGAAGCGGCGGCGTTTCAGACGCGCGAGGTGGTGGACGCGATGGAGAAAGATTCCGGCGTGTCGCTCAGCGTGCTGCGCACCGATGGCGGGATGATCGAGAACGAACTGCTGATGCAGTTTCAGGCGGATATTCTGGGGCGGGCGGTGGTGCGTCCCGCGGTGCGCGAGACGACGGCGCTCGGCGCGGCTTACGCGGCGGGGCTCGCGACGAGTTTCTACAGCGGGATTGACGATCTGCGCGCGCAATGGTCTGTGGAGCGGACGTGGAGGCCGGGGATGTCCGAGGAAGAGCGTGCGAGAACTTACGGATTCTGGAAGAAGGCCGTCACCCGGACCTTCGATTGGCTGGAGGAATAATGCCGCACGGGGTTCTTGGAGAGTTCATGGGGACGCTGGTGCTGATCCTTCTCGGCAACGGCGTGGTGGCGAATGTCCTGCTGAAGAAGTCGAAGGGCGAATCGGGCGGCTGGATTGTGATTACGGCCGGGTGGGCGATGGCGGTGATGTGCGGCGTCTTCACAGCGGTCGCGCTGGGCGGCGATGGGCACCTGAATCCGGCGGTTACGGTGGCGGCGGGGATCTCGACCGGTGATTTCAGCAATCTGCTGGGGTATAGCGTGGCGCAGCTCGCGGGGGCGTTCGTGGGGGCGTGTCTGGTTTGGCTGCACTATCTGCCGCACTGGCGCGAGACGCCGGAGGCCGATCTGAAATTCGCGTGCTTTGCGACTTCGCCGGCGATTCGCAGCATAGGCGCGAATCTGATCAGCGAGGTGATCGGAACGTTTGTGCTGGTGCTGGTGGCGGATGCGATCGGATCGAAGGCGGTTGCGGCGAATGGGGTCGCGCCGGGAGTTGGCCCGTGGCTGGTGGGCGGATTGATCTGGGCGATCGGGCTGGGACTGGGCGGCACGACGGGTTATGCGATTAATCCGGCGCGCGATCTGGGTCCGCGTATAGCGCATGCGTTCTTGCCGATCCCGGGGAAGAGCGGGTCGGATTGGGGATATGCGGCGGTGCCGAT
>CAZPZE010000089.1:0-2470 GCA_964590625.1 uncultured Solibacteraceae bacterium | reverse complement strand
AAGAGCCGGAATGGAATCACAACATTGTGCGGCTGATCCAGCGGATGAACGTGCCTGCGGTGCCGGTTTACATCCACGGCGGCAACAGCCCGGTGTTCCACGCGGCGGGACTAGTCAGCCCGCGGCTTCGCACCATGATGCTTCCCTCCGAACTGCTGAACAAATCCGGACGGCGCATTCGCGTATCGGCAGGTACCGCCATTTCACCCGCGCGTCTCGCGCGGCTCAGCGATGGTCGCGCCGCCACGGATTACCTGCGCGCCCGCACCCACATGCTCGGCGGGCGCAGCGGCCGTTCGGCGCAGTTGTCCCGGCGGCGTGAACATGCAATCGCGTCGGAACAATCTCGCGCGATCATTGGCGCTGAAATCGCTGCACTGCCCCCGGCGCAGCGGCTGCTCACACACAACGAATACACCGTCTGCTATGCCTCAGCGGCGCAGATCCCCGGTGCGCTTCTCGAAATTGGCCGCCTGCGCGAGGTCACATTCCGCAGTGCGGGCGAAGGCACGGGAGGCGAACGCGATCTCGACCGCTTCGACCGCCACTACGATCACCTGATTCTCTGGAACAACGAAAAGCAGGAAATCGCCGGCGCCTATCGAATCGCGAAAACCGGCGAAGTGAAGGATCTCTACACCAGCACGCTCTTCAAACTCCGCCCCGATTTCCACCAGCGCATCCACCCCGCGCTCGAGCTCGGCCGCTCCTTCGTCCGGCCCGAATACCAGAAGGGTTACCTGCCGCTGCTGCTGCTCTGGAAAGGCCTCGGACACTACGTGGCGGCGTTCCCGCAATACCGCGTTCTCTTTGGACCAGTCAGCATCAGCAATGATTACAGCTCCTCCTCGCGCGAGCTCATGGTCGACTTCCTCACCGAACACCACAGCGATCCCGAGATGAGCGACTGCGTCCGCCCCCGCAAAAAATTCCACGTTCGCCGCAACTTCAGTTCGCTGCTTTCGGATCTCGACGATCTCTCCGCCGTCATCTCCGATCTGGAAGAAGACCGCAAAGGCATCCCGATCCTGCTTCAGCATTACCTGCAGTTAGGCGGACGCATTCTGGAATTCAGCGTCGATCGCCGATTTTCGAACGTTCTCGACGGCCTGATCCTCGTCGATCTCACGCGCGCCAAACGCACGCAGCTCGATCGCTACATGGGCAAAGAGAACGCCGCGAACTTCCTGTCACATCACCGCGCCAGCATTCCAAACCCAACGGTCCCATAACCAAACTCGCGCCCCAACTCCTGCACTCGCCGCTCCATCCGCGCGAGCACTTCACGCTGGAACGCCGGATCCAGCCATTGGCTCCACCCGTGCCGCTCGCAGATCCGCGCCGCCGCCTCACGCGTCGTGGCGCCCGACCGCTTCACCGCCCGCACATGAAACGGATCCGCAATCACAGGCCCGCTGGACACCGCGACCGCCCGCTCCACCAGCGCCTCCGGATCGCACGGCAGAATCGGCGCGATCGCAACTGACACCGCAATCCCGGCATCCCGCAATGCTTCGACCGTACGCCATCGCCGCTCGACACTCGCGCAATGCGGCTCAAAGATGCGCCGCACGTCGTCGCGATCGGTCGTGACCGAAAAACTCACGCGAAGCCGCTCACGCATTTCCTGCAGGAGCCCCAGATCCCGCAGAATCAGCGGGCCGCGCGTCTGAATCACAAACACGCGAGGAGGCGAAGCAATCGCCGCCCGCAGAATGCCGGGCATGATTGCACGCGTCTCTTCCGCCAGCTGATAAGGATCGGTAAGGGGCGAACAATAAATCACCTGATCCGGCCGCAGCGCCCGCCGCAGCAACTCCGCCGCGTTGGTCTTGAACGTGGTGAATTCGCCCCAGTGCCGCCAGTCCTCCGGAAGCAGCCCGCCCTGCACCCGCATTGTCGGCACATAGCAATACGAACACCCGAACGTGCAGTTACGCGCGGGCGTCAGCGAATGCGTAAACCCCGCCTCCGCCAGAAACCCGGAGACCGGCGTCAGGATCGATCGCGCTTCCGCTTCGAAAATTTGAAAAGGCACTGCGAACCGCCTGGATCTTACCAAATCGCGATAAACTGAAAAATCATGCGCAATAAAGCCGCGTTGGGGCTATTCTTCCTGTTCAGCGCGGATTGCCTGGCCCAGAAAGATCAAACGCCGCACTTCGACGCCGTCTCGATCAAACCATACACCGGCGATCCACGAGCGATGCTGCCTTTCACCGGCGGCCCCGGCAGCAAGGACCCCGGCCATGTTTCCTGGGGACAAGTCACCCTCCGCACTCTCGTGCTGACAGCCTACGATGTCCGCGATCCGGGTCGCGACATCGCCGGACCCGATTGGATCGATAACGTTTGGTACACCCTCACAGCCACCTATCCGCCCGAGACCACACTGGATCAGTTCCGGCAAATGGTCGCCTCATGTCTCGCCGACAGATTCGGACTCGTGGTGCATCGCGAACCCATACCC
>CAZPZE010000088.1:0-5901 GCA_964590625.1 uncultured Solibacteraceae bacterium | reverse complement strand
AGTTACCTTTCGTTTTGGGTGTCAGGCCAGGGAGCGGTCGACGGAGCGGGCGCTTACGCCACGCCGATAGCTCCGGTCCGGGCGACGCTTGGCGGCGTCCAGACCGAGGTGGCCTTTGCCGGACTGATCTCCGCGGGTGTGATGCAGATGAACATCAGAGTGCCCGATGATGCTCCGGCGGGAGATGCTGTGGAACTGGTTGTAACCGCCGGTTCTTCGAGGAGCCAGAAGTTGGCGACGGTGGCGATTCACTAATGTGTTGTCTCTGGAGTTCGTGGGCAAATTGTCAATCTGCCGCCGATTGAGAATCGACTGAGAATCGGCGCGGTCGGTAGCGGTTGACCGTGGAGGCCGATTCACAATCGGCTGCAGGATGCCTATCCGGCCCCACATGTGTTCGCATTAGTTCAGAAACTTCGGAGACGCAATACCAGTGTGGTGTTCCGAAAGTTTGTGATCCAATGCGCGCGACTGTGAATCGCGCCGGCGTTGTGAGTTGCAATGGTTCAGGCCGATTGACAAGCGGCCGCGGGTTTCCAACCCGCCCCACCGGCATCCATCTGCACTCCACCCGTTCACTGCAGGTTGGCAGGCTTTCCGCCGCTATCCTTGCTGCGCTGCGCGGCGTCCATGAAGGCGTAGATTTCGAGCGTCTCGGAGTTTGGCACCGGCGGCGTGCCGGTCCTGAAGAACTCCGCGATTTTGGCGTCCAACGCCGGGTAATCCACCTTGACCGGATGGTCCACGATGGCGGCTCGCCCGCGGAACGCGACCACGCCGTAATCGCTGTACGGCCTCGAAACGCGAGCCACGCCGATGCGCCCATCCTTCCACACGCCCACCACCACGTCGGAATTCGGCGAAGAAGTCTGCGTCACTGTGACGCAGCCCGGCCCCATCATCGTGTAGAGCATCTCCACCGCGTGAATACCGTACCAGGAAAGCGACAGCTGATGGTGTTCTTCAAGCGGACCAGGCCCCCAGACTGTGACGCCCGTATTATCGGGGGATTTCACACTCGTGAAATCGGAGTAGCGCAGGCTCGACGAACTGAACCAGGGGACGCCCGCCTCTTTGGCCAGGCGTGCGATCTCCCGCACGTCAGCCAGCGTGGACGCCAGCGGCTTATCGATGAATAACGGCTTGTGTGCGGCGATTACCTGCCGTGCCTGCTCGAGGTGTTTGCGGCCGTCACCGCTTTCGAGCAGCACGCCATCCACCATGGAACAGAGGGTTGCGATATCGGGCACGATCTGAACACCGTACTTATCGCGCACCTCATTGGCGAAGCCGTCGACGCGCGTGGCGCTTTCCGGAATATCCGGACTGCCGCCCTTGTACGCGGCCACAACGTGGAAACCCGGTACGAAGCCGGGAGCGGTGGGATCGTTGAATTCCCTGGTAAAGACGGGAACGTGCGAGGTATCGGTTCCGATAATGCCGAGGCGAAAATCGGCAGCATTCGCGCCGAGCCCGCAGAGCAGAAGAAGCAGACCGGACTGGAAATAGTTTTTCATGGAAGCTGGCTCGTTTCGCTTATCTTATGCGATCGGTTGCGCGCTATGCGATGGAGAGCTTCCGTGTGCGATTGCCGCGCTTTCGCGCGAGCGCGGCGGCGGCGTTTTCAGCGGCGGCTTTTACCAGGGCGGCCATCTTGGGGTGGATCGGGACGATGTCGATCGGCAGGCCCGCGGATCGCAGCGCTTCAGTCATGATCGGACCTACGGAAGCAATCGCAACGTCGTTCGTGAGGGCCTCGCGGACTTCCTGCTCCAGCTGCTGCTCGCGCGCGATCCCGAGAAGATGATCGAGCTGGATGGATGAGGTGAAGAGCACGACGTCCACTTCGCGGGCGGCCAGGAGGCGGACAACCTCGCGGAGAGGCCCGAGTTCCGCCGGAAGTTCCCAGCGGTAGATTGCGAACGGCGTGACCGTGGCGCCGAGAGCTTCGAGAGCGGCGGTCATTTCGAGATTGGGGCGTCCATATTCCTGCACGGCTATGCGGCGCTCGGGGCGCGAAGCAACTGCTTCAACGACTTCCTTCCAGGTGTTCGGCTCGGGAACAACGATGTGCGCGCGAGCGCCGAGCTCGCGGAGGACGGGTACTGGCTTGGGACCACGCGAGACGATGAAGACGCGCTGCAGTCCTTCCGAAAGACGGCGTGAGGTGGAACGATCGGGCTTATCGGCAGCGGCGAGATCGCGGAGAAAAGCGAGTCCGGCGCCGGTCATGCACACAACGAGATCGAATTCGCCGGCTTCGAGGCGGTCGACGAACTGCAGAACTTCGTGGTGATCCTCGAGCGCGCTCTCCTCAACGGATGGGGCGACGAACGGCTCGCCGCCCTCACGCCGTATCAGGGCTTCCATTTCTTTGGCGCGCCGGCTTTCGAGGCTTAAGACCTTCAATCCTCCGAACGGCATTCCCGGGTGAGAACAACTCCTGTTTTCATTTTCGCTCGTGGTCCTCGCGGGATACGGATTCGTTAGAGATGGAACAGCACCTCGAGATAGCCGAACTGGCCATCCTTCCCGGCGGGATAGATCCCGTTCATCACCGCGAGACCCTGGGTGTAGCCGAGATAGGCGGTGAATGTGACGTGTCTGGTGGGCCGGTACTCCACGCTTGTGTCATAGAGATTGCCGAGCGAGCGGCGGCCGGCGGTGGGGCGGCCTACATAGCCGAAGGTCCACGGCTGAAATGCGCCGCCGCCCGAGTACCAGAGATCGTTCACGTTGGTGAGGCGCAGCGAGTGATACTCGCTCGAGATCGACATCTTCGGATGCGGACGCAGGATGAGTGAGCCGAATGCGTCTTCGGTGTTCATCATGTTGAAGAACGGGAAACGTGCGTACAGACGCGGCGTTGGCAGCAGCTGGAAGAACGTCCCGTGAGTGTTGTCGTTCGGGTTGCTATCGCCGGAGCTCCAGGTGTAGCCGCCGCGCAGCCAGGGCTTCAGGCTTTTGAGAGCGGCCGGCTGGAATCCCCCTTCAACATCGAAGGCCAGAGCGCGCTGCGTCTGAGTGCCCCAGCTGCCGGTCTGTGCGGCAAACCAGCCGAGGGCGTCGAAAGTACCGGAGCTGGTCTTGATGGCATGAATGCTGTGAGCACCCCAGGTCTGAATGTGGATATTTTCGGTATCGCCTTTGCGGGTGGCGAGCGGGCGATTATCGGTTTTGAGGACGGGGCGGAAATCGTCGTAGTCGATGACGAAGACGCGCGTATCGGCAGAGTGCGCGCCGTGTCCCCAGTCCTTTGTGTACGCGGCGTAGCCGAAACCGATGCGGTTCCAGCCCCAGCCATCGGTCTGGAAAACACCGCGGGTGGGCGTGGCGGCGACGAAGGTGAAGTCCTGCGCGTTGTGCTGCCAGTCGTAGTGAAGACCATCGAAACTGCGGCCGACATCGGAGAAGGCGAAGGTTCCGATCAGACGCTGGCTGACGCGGGACTGTTTGAGCGCGGCCAGGGTAGCGTTTTTCGGCGCCATTTCCGCGCCGTCGTTGAATTCGAAGCGGCCGGCCTGCAGTGTCTGCGATTCATCGATGTGGTATCGCGCATAGAGTTGTTTGGCGAACGCCATAGCGGAGTACTGGTGGTTGCCATTCGCGGAATAGTAGTTGGAGCCGAGACCAAGCGCTCCCTGCGGTGCGGGCGCGGTGGCGGTCGACGGGAGATCGAGCAGGAAAGGCACCGCGATTTCTTCATCGAAATCGAACGCGCCGGTTTTCTCGGCGAAGTTGAGACGCAGCAGATCGCCGGAGTAGGCGTACTCATTGCCGTAAGAGCCTGCAGGCTCAAACCAGTTCCAGACGTAGACTCGCGAGCGAAGAGTCGCGGTGAATGTGACACGATCACCCAGTTTGATTCCGTCGCTGGAGGCGCTTTGCGCGCAGAGGCTCGCGGCGGCGGCGAAGAGGACAGCGAGAGTCTTGTTCATGATCAGTCTCCGTTCGCTCCCGCGGGCACAGCCGCGAACTGGCCGGCAAGCCGCGCCGCGATTTCGCGTTCAGCAGATTTTTCCTCGTCTTCGGAAAAGCGGACGACCGTGGTGAGGAGCGAGACAGCGATGACGCAGCCGCCAAGCACCAGCAGAGCCTGTGTCCACGGCATGCTGCCTTTAAAGAGGAAGCTCGCCAGCACGGAACCAAGATTGCCGCCGGCGCCGACGATGCCCGAAACCGCGCCCAGGGCTTTGCGGTTGACGAAGGGGACAACCGCGTAGGTGGCGCCGTTCGACATCTTGATGAAGAGGCCGGTGAGCATCATGGTGGCGATGGCGAGCGGCAGCACGCGCATGCGGGAGAAGAGCATCAGGGCGAAGCCTTCGCAGCAAAGCGTGGCGCCCAGAAGAAGCACGCGGCCGCGGAGTCCGCGGCTTTTCGCGCAGCGATCGCTGACCATGCCGCCGAGCGCACGGGCGAAGAGGTTCATCATTCCGAATGTGGAGGCAACAACTCCGGCGGCCGTGAGGCCGAGATGAAAGTTATCGGTGAAGTAGAGCGCGGCGATGTTGTCGATCGTGAGCTCCATGCCGAAGCAGGAAGCATAGATGAAGAACAGCGCCCAGACGCGGGGATCGCGGCAGGCGGCGGCGAAGGCTCCGCTGGCATGCCGCGCGCCGGTGATTTCGCCGCGCTCACGCAGTTCTTTAAAGTTTCCATCGAGCGTGTCCTGTGTGAGCAGATAGTAGGCGACGCCGGTGAGGAACATCACGACGCCGGGCACGACCATCGCCATGCGCCAGCCGAACGCTTTATCCGCGCCGAGGCTCACGATAGCGGCGAAGAGCAGCGGCATCACCATCTGCGTGACGCCGCCGCCGAGGTTACCCCAGCCCGCCGATGCGGCGTTGGCGGTGCCGACGATATTCGGCGCGAACATCAGTGAGGTGTGGTACTGGGTGATCACGAACGATGCGCCGATGGCGCCGATGGCGAGCCGGAAGAGCAGAAATGTTTTGTAATCGTGCGCGAGGCCGACGGTCATCACGGGAAGAGAGCCCAGGATCAGCAGCCAGGTGTATGCGCGCCGCGGCCCGATACGATCGCAAAGGAATCCGATGAGCGCACGGACGATTACAGTGATGGCGACCGAGGCGATGGTGAGATTGCCGATCTCGGCTTTGCTCAGGTGAAGTTCCTGACGGATGACGGGCATGAGCGGGGCCAGCCCGAACCATCCGAAGAAACAAATAAAGAAAGCGAACCACGACATGTGGAACGCGCGCATCGGGGCCGAAGAGAAATCGGCGAGCCTGATGCTGGTGGCTTTATTTTTCAGAATCAACTTATCCCCCTGTCGTTCTTCACTGATGCGCTCGGACAACGAGCCATGAGCGAGACGGAATCCGTGACACACGTACAGTCTTCGGTTCCTGTTAAAGAACCGATGGTTGTGGAAGACAAATGCGGATCGGCGCAGAAATTGCGTCAGCGACCTCAAATGCTTTTGCGAATGCTCAGTTCCGGCGGGGAACTAAAAAGGCGGGATGCGAACAGGGTCCCAGGGAAGCCCCGGAAAACCCGTTTGTTTCGCGGTCGAGCTGTCTTCAGGTTAGCAGAGGCTGCGGGTAGTGAGAAGGGGTGAGCTCATCGATATTTTTTATTGGCCCAACAGCATCGCGGAACGGCGAGACATGATGCAGTGCTTCGATTTTGCTCAATCGAGCGGCCGGCTGCCGCGGTAGCCGTGGCAGCTATTTGCCGCTTACCGAAGTGCCGCCGGCAGGCTCGCCTGTCGCGGGATCGAGAATCAGCGTGTTCCTGTTGGCATGTTTGAAATCAAACATGCCTGCGATGGAGTTTGCGATGGAATCGAACGAGCCATCACCAATTCGCTCGCCTTTCAGCCAGTTGTCTTCAATGAAGTGGACGATCGACGTCTGATCGGTCACGGTGTGA
>CAZPZE010000087.1:0-14588 GCA_964590625.1 uncultured Solibacteraceae bacterium | reverse complement strand
AACGTCTCGACGCCGAGGAAGCTGTGGACCGCATCGCGGCCGGCGGATTCGCTTATAACGACATCTCCGTCCTCCTTCCCGATGCCCAGAGTTCCAAAGAATTCGCACACGAGAAGAACACCAAGGCGCCGGAAGGAACGGCAACCGGCGCGACCACGGGGGGCGTGGTCGGCGGAACACTTGGCTTGCTCGCCGGCATCGGCGCGCTCGCCATTCCTGGCCTCGGACCCTTCATCGCCGCGGGCCCCATCGTGGGCGCTCTTGCCGGAGCAGGCGCCGGCGGCGCGCTGGGTGGAATCATCGGCGCTCTTGTCGGAATGGGCATTCCCGAATACGAAGCGAAGCGCTATGAGAATCGCGTGAAAGATGGCGGCGTGCTGCTCTCCGTCCACTGCGATACCTCCGATGAAATCGACCGCGCGAAGGAAATCCTGAAACGCACCGGCGCTCAGGATATCTCCTCAGCCGGCGAAAAATCGGTCAGCAGCCATCACGTCACCACGGAACCGAATCGTCCCGAAGCCCGTTATTGAAGGACGCACAAATCAGGGGCCGCACAGCGCGGCCCCTTTTTTGCGTTTGAGCCTCTAAAAGACTCCGCGTGACGGATAACACCCCGGTCTCCGAAACAGGCCGCGGCATTCCGTTGAGGCGTGCTCAGCGCGCCCTCGCATGTGGGCACCGGCGTGCAAAGCTCCGAGGCGTATGCGCTCGATGATTCTCTGGATAGTTGGCGTTCCGATCCCGATCATTATTCTGCTGGCACTCTTCACGCACCATTGCTGATCACAGGCGTGGAACCGGCTCCTCCCGGTCCGCCTGCCGCGACTGCGGAACTCCCGCGCCTTCACGCGCCGCAATCGGATCACGCCGCATTAAATGTTTCGAGGGGATACGGCCTCGTAGTGACGCATCCCCAGGAAAACACAGCATCCACCTCGTCTTTTGCCGGAAGTTAGTTATCAATCGATATCTTGTTCTGCAACTTGATGTGGGCTAAGTATGGGGTGTATGTCTCTGTTCCGGAGTGGCAGCCCGGCCAACCCAAAGAGCGTCCGAGATCCCTCACGACGAGGCAACAGCCTCATCGAGTTCTCGCTCATCTTTCCGTGGTACATATTTCTGTTCGTCGGTGCCCTGGATTCCGGTTTCTACGCCTATGCGCTGATTGCCACGCAGAACGCCGCACGTGCCGCGGCTGTCTATTGTTCTTCCAGCGCAAGCGCCGCCATTGACTCCGTTACCGCCTGCACCTATGCGGCCGATCAGCTGCGCGGCATGCCGAATATCGGCGTCAGCTACGCGGCCGGATGCTCCGGTAGTCCGCTCACCGTGACAGCGGCCCTGCTGAACTCGAGCAGCAGCCCGCAAAGCGCGGACGGCAATCCTGCAACGCAGGTCACCGTTACCTACGTCACGCCCCAGCTGGTCCCGATCCCTGGAATCTTCCCGGGACAATTGACAATCACCCGCTCGGTTCAGATCAGGGTTGGAAGCTGATCATGCGCACACACACCTCAAAGCCTGGACGAAACAAGCGGCGCGGGTCCTCCTTACTGGAATTTACCCTCGTCGGAATCCCGGTCATCTTTATCTCCATATCCGTCGTGTCCGCCAGCCTGAATATGTGGCAGTTCCACAATCTCGCCTATGGCACGCAGATGACGGCCAGATATGTCGCGATGCACGGCCGCACCTGTACGCAGAACGGGAACGCGTGCAGTGTGACAGTGGGCGACATCGCCTCTTATTTCAAGGGACAGTCTTTGGCGCTGGATTCCTCCAAACTGAATGTGAAGCTCCAGTCCGTCGGAGAAACGATAAACTGCAATCCCCTGAACACCTGTAATTCCAATGCCACGATGTTTCCGAACGCCACCGATAATGGCGTGAAATTCGACATCGTGGTGACCGCCACGTATCCCGTCACCAATCCGATGGCCATGTTCTGGCCTGGTGCCGGAACCGTCAGTGCGGCAACCTTCAACCTGTTCGCGACCTCCCGCCAGATGATCGTATTCTGATGCTGCAGCGAAATAAAAATTCACGACGTGATGGACGTGAAGGCCAGATCCTGATTTTCACGACCCTGAATCTTTTTCTTCTCTTCAGCGTGCTGGGCTTTGCTGTCGACCTTGGATGGAGCTATTTCAAAAAAGAGCAGGCTCAGGCTGCCGCCGATGGCGCCGCGCTGAGCGCCGCGGTCGACGCGCTCTATCGTGGTTACACCTGCGGCTCGAATGGCGTAGTCTGCGCCACTTCATATACCTGCGCCTATCCCAATGTCAGCCCTGCCACCACGGATCTTCAGACCGGTTGCCTTTACGCGGGCGCGAATGGTTATACGACGAATGGCGATCAGACCATCGCGCTGACGGGCGACGACACATCGGCTCCCGGGTCGTCCGGTCTGAGTTCTCAGTACTGGGTGAAGGCGACCGTCACGGACAAGACCTACAATCTGTTTCTGTATGTCGCCGGCTTCCCAACGGCCTCAGTCTCTGCGCAGTCGGTCGCCGCTGTGACGGTTTCGCCAAACGGAAATTGCGTCTATTCGTTGGATCCTACAGCCGCTAACGCCCTTGTAGTCTCCGGCAACGTCACCGTGACCTCAGCCTGCGGCCTGTATGTGAACTCCAACAACGCCACCACGGCGATCAACGTAAAAGGCGGCGCAACCATCAGCGGCACACAGGTGCAGGAGGTCGGCGGGTACACGCTCGGCAACAATGGCACCATCTCTCCCACGCCGGTTCATGCCAGCTCGATCCCTGATCCCCTCATCAGCCTGCCGGCGCCTACATATTCCGGCTGCGATTACACGAATTACCAGGCGTCGGGTTCCGGAACCACCACCCTGAATCCCGGAGTGTATTGCGGCGGAATCAAGCTCTCGGGTAACGGGACGGTCAATTTCAACCCCGGAACCTATATCCTCGATGGCGGGGGCCTTGACTCAAGCGTCGGCGGATCTCTGAACGGCGCGGGCGTCATGTTCTACAACACTTTCGATGCGACGCATTCCGCTGGCTCGGTCTCGATATCCAGCAATCCGGTATTAAACTTCTCCGCACCCACCAGCGGAACTTACATGGGAATCCTCTTTTATCAGAACCGAAATACTCCCACCGGCGGCTGGCCGGCGGCCAGCATCACCGGCTCCGGGTCGTCAACGGTCTCGGGGACGTTCTACTTCCCGTCAGGCGAACTGGATTATGCCGGATCGACGACCGGCGGCTATCAGGCGGTGGTTGCCGATACCCTGAAGATCACCGGAACCACAACATTCAAGAACGACCCCACGGGCGTCTTTACAGGCATGATCTCGAGAAGAGCCGCCCTGATCGAGTAGTTGGCTTGCTTCGGAAGACGAATGGTGCTGTTGACTTCGTTTGCCACGGGAAGCGGCATCGCGATCTCGCAGCCGGTGGAAAATTGCCTCAACGGATCGGAGCCCACCGCCACCCGGCCGCTGTGTGGCGATGTACTCAATGGAACACTCTGCCAGAAAGCGCTGTGCCATTCCTGTGCAGGTACTGAAACTGCGCTGCCTTCAACTTAGCTGTTGAATATTCCGCCCATCGTTTGACTCGCCCCTGACGGTTTTTCCGTTTTCGTCCTTCCTCACTCGATCCCTCAGGATTTCCATTGCTGGAAACGGAGTTGTTTAAACATGAAAGAGACAGGAACCGTCAAGTGGTTCAACGCAGCCAAAGGATTTGGCTTTCTTGCTCGGGAGAACGGCGAAGATGTCTTCGTCCACTTCTCGGCAACTGAAGCGGCCGGCTATCGCTCGCTGGAAGAAGGAAGCAGAGTTTCGTTCTCGGTGAAGCGCGGGCCGAAAGGCCTTCAGGCTGAGCAGGTCACCCTCGCATAAAGCGGGGCGGACTATTTAACGTAAGAATCCGTGCGCAAATCTAACCCCTCAGGGAGGAAAACGGAATGACGAATATCTTCGTGGGTAATTTGAGTTTCGATACGACGCAGTCTGACCTGGAATCCGCATTCGGCCAGTTTGGCGCCGTCGACCGTGTTCACATCGTAACGAATCGCGATAACGGGCAGCCGCGTGGCTTTGCGTTTGTGGAAATGAGCGACAGGCAATCTGCGGATGCCGCCATCGCCCAACTGAATGGAACTGAGCTGCGTGGCCGCGCTATGAATATCAATGAAGCCCGCCCGAAGCCCGAAGGCGGTCCCAGCCGCGATGGTGGTTTTAACCGGCGGCCCGGTAGTCGTCCGCGGCGCGACGGCAATCGCGGATCGCGCTGGTAGCGCTCATGCCCGGACGCGGCCCGTTGACATTTAAAAAGAGACAACGCGAGCAGCAGTTGAAGGAAAAACAGGCTGAGAAATTGGCGCGCCGCCTCGGACGGAAGCCAAAGTCCGCTGAGGACGAAGATCCGCCCTCCGATGTTTCCACGTCTGACACGCCGGGTACTCGCGATCCGGACCAGAACTGAGGAAACATGGAATATCTTCTCGAATCTTATCGGCAAACGGCGGGCGTCAGGATCTTCTTCTTTGACGGCGTGTCGTCCGATCGCTCGCGCTCTCGCTTCACAGTCAGCGTGGATACCGCGCTGCTCAGCCGGTACACTATTTCGCTGCAGGAACTCCCGCTTCTCTGTCGTCGCTTTCTCCAGGCCGGGTAATCGCCGGCGGTTCCCTCGCCCTTACGTTCGCGGAGGTGGATATGGCGAGTCTCGCGTGCGAACGCGCTGAAGCGCTCCGAGCGGTTCGGCAGCGAAAATTAGAGCGCCGCCCCGCTGCCGGCGCCAGTGAGCGGTAGCGCGTCGCGGAGCCGTTGGCCAGACTGCTTTATTGGATCACAGCAAGGGAAGTCTTGACGAACCCGGTGTATTTTCCCGTGGTATCGTTTGTGAGGTTACCGCTGCCCGTAAACTTCACTACGTCCCCCACCAGCGCCTGATAAACAGAGTTGCCGGACCCGGAATAGTCAATTTCCGTCGTAGGGAAATAGAACGTTCCGCTCGAAACATTGCCCGATCCTGTAAACTGATTGGCGCCGGCATAGGTTTGTGTCCGGTCCTGAAAAAACAATATACCCTGATAATCTCCGGATGACGGCGCCGAAAAGTTCATATTGCCGGAGCCGGTCATCTTCACGGGGGCAATCGTATGCGTTGCGTCTCCGGTGTTGTAAAACATCACGTTGGATCCGGACATATTGCCGGAGCCGCTGTACCTGAATCCACCGCCCACAAGGATATACGTGCCGGTTCCAAAGGTAA
This sequence comes from uncultured Solibacteraceae bacterium, assembly GCA_964590625.1. GTDB lineage: Bacteria > Acidobacteriota > Terriglobia > Bryobacterales > Bryobacteraceae > BOG-234. Next base: position 9,333 of record CAZPZE010000087.1, on the reverse strand, counting down.
CGTTGCCGGACGAACTGATCGTAATTCCCCCGCAATACACGCCCGGCGAGATTGAAGTGTTTGACGATCCGCTGTAGCTGAAGTTCGTGTGATCGCAGCTCCCCACATTGGGTGCGGTCAGGCTCGAAAACGGGTCCGTCACGGGCGTAGCTCCCGTGGTTGGTGCCGGCGAAATATTCCCGCTCCCGTGCTTCGAATACGTTCCGTGATAGAGAATGCTTCCGGTGCCGTGAATGTTTCCCGATCCATTGTCGGTGAAGTCGCCGTACGCATTAATCTGCGTTGTGTTGATGTTACCCGATCCCGAAAAGGAAAAATTTCCGCCGACATTGATGCCGCAGGAATTCGTCGACAGATTTCCCGATCCGGCGTCGAAGAAAGAACTCAGCGCATAAATGCAGGATGCATTCGCAGGTTGAACCGAAGCGAGAGCAGCGGTGGATGAAGCGCGCACGGTCTGACTGAGGATGCTCGACGGAAAACCGAAGAAATTGTTGACGCTCTGCGTAACCGTCGCCTCCACCCAATAGACCGTGGACGCGCCGTTGACCGAGGTATCGTTGGCGATGACCGACACCGTCTGCGACCCCGTATTCGTGAAACCGTTGGAATTCGCGTAAGCGCAGCCGGCCAGCAGGGCCGTCGTTACCGAGCCGATCGTACTCGGGCAGCTCAACGCCGTCCCACACACCACGCCGTTGCTTCCGCACGTATAGTGTCCGCTCTTGTAGGCATAATTCACGGCGCCCACCGCGGCGGCATCGGCCGCCGACTGCGCCGTCTGCTTCACGTAGAAGGCATAGCACAGGTCCACGGCCAGTCCCATCACGCCGAACAGCAGAAAGATACTCATTGCCGACAGAATCAGGATCTGCCCGGCCCGCGAATCCCGAATGCTGGCGCGCGTGCTCTTCAAAACAGGATCCTTTGCCGTGACGTCGCGCTCACCGTGAAATCCTGCCAGACGGCGCTCTGGGTCGGCGGCCAGAACAACGCGACCGGATTCTTGAGCGTGTAGGTCGCGTACACCTTGATGTCCTGCCCCGGGGCGTTAGACCCCGAGTGCGGGAAAGTGGTGGCACTCGCAGCGCACGTGCTGATCGGCGCGCAGCTCGTCGACCCGCTGCCGTCGGTGAAAGTGACATTGACGAGCGAGGGAATCAGCGAAATATTCTGTGCCTCGAAATAGGTGACCATGTTGCCCACCGTGAGGCTGCAGGTGTTCCCGCTCTGCGTGCATCCCTGACCGTGAGTGGCCGCATAGCGCGCCGTCATTTCCACCGCATAGGGCAGCTCATGGAACTCCCACATGTCGATCGAAATGGAAAAGACCGAAATAGTCAGAAAGATGACGGGAATTCCAACGAGTGTGAACTCGATGAGGGCGTTGCCGCGTCGCTTTCCCAGCTTTGACATCTTTAACCCCGCAGCGGCATGTTCACCGTTCGATTGATCGTCACTTGTCCAGACAGAACGCCGGGAATGGGAATCAGCTGCGGCGTCGTGTAAGTCACCAGCACTGAAGTTCCGCTGTTGCCATCCGGCCCGGTCCAGTTGCTGGCAGTCACGCTGAGCGGGGAGCCATTGCAGGTCGACATGCTGTTGCCGACGTTCGGCAGATTCCGGAGCTGATCGAGCGCATAGCTGCAGGCGGTCGAAGAATCGGTCGCCGTTGCGGAGCTGGTGGCGCAGTAAAGCGCCGCCACCCGCGCCGCGGATTGCGCAGCGATCAGCGAGTACGCGTAGAATCCGAAATCGAAGGTCCCGATAAACAGAAAGACATACCACGGCATCATCAGCGAGAACTCGATCAGCGCGTTGCCGCGGCGCGATCGTACCGCCTTCAGTTTTCCGTTGGTAAAGAATCGTGGCATCTCGTACCTGCCCATAGACAAAGATGCCGCAAAAGGTTCTGGTACTACAAGATGCCATCGGTTAAGGTCAGATCGATATCCGCAGCGGTTCTCAATAGTTATTTCCTTTTTGCACGTTTGTTACAAAGAATCGCGCGGTGCCACGCTTCGCCGGTGAACGTCCTGGCGCGCCAGATAACGCCAATTGCGCCCCGAATGATACCCTGAACGATCGCCTTCCCACATGGACCGCCGTGCCATCATTTCCGTCTGCGCCGCCGGATTCGCCTTCTCCGCCAACTACACCAACCAGGCCCCGATGGTTCCCGCCCTGCGCTCGCAATTCGGATTCGATCAGGCCGCCGCTGGGCTACTGACAACGGCCGTCTTCCTGACCCACGGCGCGATGCAGGTGCCGGGCGGCAAACTCTCCGACCGCTTCGGCGCGCTCCGCATGGTGACGGCCGCCCTCTCCTGGGTCGCCATCGCCAACTTCGCCATCGCCTCCTCCGCAGCGTTCTGGCAGCTCCTTTTATGGAAGGCCGTCGCCGGCATCGGAACCGGCGCCTGCTTCACTGCCGGCGCTCGCTATGTGGTCGGCCGTTTTGAAGGACGCGACTTGCACCTGGCGCAGGGACTCTACGGAGGATCCATCGTGCTCGGATCGGGCTTCGTGCTCTTCGCGGTTCCTGTGCTGCTGAACACGCTCGGCTGGCGTGGAGCTTTCATCGCCTGCGCTGTAGTCGCCATCCTTGCGCTCGTGCTCTGGATGGCACTCGCGCCGGCGCCGCGCCGCCTAGCCCATCCGCCCGGCAGCTTCTTCGCCATGGCGCGCCGCCGTGAGCTCTGGGCCCTCGGTCTGATCCAGATGGCCTCCTTCGGAATCGTCATCGTGGTCGGCAGCTGGATCACAACGTCCCTGCGCGCCGACTTCGGATTTTCGCTCAGAACCGCGGGCCTCATGGGTTCAGCCGTTCTTCTCCTCGGAATTCTGTCAAGGCCGTTGGGCGGCATCCTCGCCCACAGGATCGCCCCGGCCCGCCTGGTCGCAGCCTCGCTCCTGCTGAATGCCGCCGGATGTGCCGTGCTTGCCTGGAGCGGCTCCCCGGCCGCATCGGCCGCCGGTATCGTCGCACTCGGCTTCGGATGCGGTTTGCCTTACGCGGGCGTCTTCAACCGCGCGGCCGCACTCTTCCCCGGCCGCGCCGGCGCCGCCATGGGATTCGTCAACATGATTGGCATCGTCATGATCCTCGCGGGCGCGCCGCTCGTCGGCCGCCTCGCAGATCTCACCGGACATTTTCAAACCAGCTTCTACGCGCTGGGCGTCTTTGCGCTCGCCGTATCACCGGCCGCCCTCACCATCCAGGAGACTCGATGAACCTCACGCAGTTATTCGATCTTTCTCTTCAGGGCCGGAGCAGGGAAATCGCTCTCGAGTTCTCCGGCCGCACCTTCACATTCGGCGATATCGACGACCGCGCCAACCGCATGGCCGCGCTCTTTCGCGCCCGCGGACTCGAAACGGGCGACCGTCTCTGCATCTACCTGCCGAACTGCCTCGAGCTGATCGACATCTATCTCGCCTGCGTCCGCCTCGGCGTGATCTTCGTCCCCATCAACATCCTCTATCGCGACCGCGAAATCCTCCACATCCTCGGCGACGCAAAGCCCCGCGCCGTCATCGCGGCGCAGGATATGCCCGGCGACGTTCCCGTGTGGCGCCTGGAGGCGCTCGAAACTCCGGCGGCCGCCGGGAAAATCGCCGTGCCCCTCGATGGGGATACGCCAGCCGCGCTCGTCTACACTTCCGGCACTACCGGCGTTTCCAAAGGCGCCATCCTCACGCACAATAATTTCGCCGCCAACGCCGTCAATCTCACCGCCTGCTGGTCCATCTCCGCGTCAGACCGCTTCCTGCTCGCCCTCCCTCTCTTTCACGTGCATGCCCTCGGCAACGGCCTGCATTGCTGGCTGCTCAGCGGCTGCCGCATGCGCCTCCTCGAACGCTTCGAGCACGCCAAAGCCGCCGATGAATTTCTTTCTTTTCGGCCCACGCTCTTCTTCGGCGTTCCCACCGTCTACGTTCGCCTGCTCGATTTTCCGGCGGACACCGCGCGCGAGATCGGCTCCTTCATGCGCCTCTTCGTTTCCGGCTCCGCTCCGCTCTCCTCTCAGGTGTTTGAGGAATTCCGCGCGAAGTTCGGCCATGCCATTCTCGAGCGCTACGGCATGACGGAAACGCTCATGAATATCTCGAACCCGTATCAGGGCGAGCGAAGGGCCGGCACCGTCGGACTTCCGCTCCCCGGTGTCTCGGTGCGCATCATGGAGAACGAAATCCAGCTGCGAGGACCGAATGTCTTCGCCGGCTATTGGGGCCGCGAGGAAGCCACCCACGCCGCTTTCGAGGACGGCTGGTTCCGCACCGGTGACATCGGTGAAGTCTCGGAAGACGGTTACTACACGCTGCGCGGACGCAAGGGAGACCTCATCATTTCCGGCGGCTTCAATATCTATCCGCGCGAGATCGAAGAGTTTCTGACGGAGCAGGAAGAGATCGCCGAAGCGGCCGTGGTGGCCGCTCCCGACCGCCTCCGCGGAGAAGTTCCGATCGCTTACATCGTCGTCAGCGGCGAGATCAATGCCCGCGATCTCGATGCCCGCGATCTGGATGCCAGATGCCGCGCCCGCTTTGCCTCATTCAAAATCCCGCGGGCTTTTCTGCCAATCGACAGGCTGCCCCGCACCGCGCTCGGAAAGGTCCAGAAGCACCTCTTGCCGCCCTGGGAAGGGCAATAACATCCCGCGCCCGAACGGCGCGATTCGGCGCTCTCACGAAATCTTCAGCAGCCGCTCGGCGTTTCCGTGCGTGAACTTGTCCAAGTCCACCGGCGCGAGCGACAGGCTGTCGAGAAACGCCCGCCCCGCTTCGTTCGGGGCGTACGGATAATCCACCGAGAACAGCATACGGTCCATGCCCACCACCTCCAGACACAGATGAAATGGCGGCGCTGTGAAAATACCGCTCGTCGTGATGTGAATGTTGGAATGGAAATACTCGGCGAACGCTTTCGGAAGATTCGCGAACGGCGTCACCATCGCATTGATGCGCGTCAGGTAGAACGGAATCATCTCGCCCATATGGCCGATGATGATCTGCAGTCTCGGATGGCGCTCGAACACGCCGTTGGCGATCAGCCGGATTGTATGTAGTCCCATCTCGGCATGCCATCCCCATCCGGCGATCGAGAGCATGTGGGCGAGCCCGGGTTCCAGCCCGGAAAAGTACGCTTTGTGCACCGCTTCCGGCGGCGGCGCAGGATGAATATAGATCGGCGCCTCGAGCGCTTCCGCGCGTTCCAGCAGAGGTGTGAAAAATGGATCGTCGAGAAAGCGGCCCTGCGTCACGCCGTTGATCAGCGCTCCCTTGAACCCCGCTCTCACGGCGCGCTCCAGCTCTTCGGCGGCAGCCGATGGATCGGCGACCGGCAGCGTCGCGAATCCCGCGAATCTTTTGGGGTACCGCGCCACGGCTTCTGCGATTTCGTCATTCACGATCCGGCACAGCGGAATCGCGCGCGCGGCCGGAAGAATTTCCGGGGAAGGGTGCGTATGGGACAGCACCTGCATATCGATACCGGCCCTGTCCATGTCGGCAAGCCGCCGCTCGCCGAGTTCGCTCAGGTTGGCCAATCGCTCCGCTGCTATGCGCTCGCCCGCGGAGTTGGCCGCACGGAAGTAATCCCCGGCCGCTCCGATTTCCGCGTTGACGCGTTCGCTGCGATAGTGTTCTTCCAGAGTGATTATGCGCATCGTACTGGCTCCAGGTACCCGTCAATATCGGTATCAATTGCAGAGGGGCATTTCATTCTAACGCCGGAATACTCGGGTAGCCGCCGGCCTCCCCGCTTGCCCGCGAGCGAAACGTTAAAATGATTGCGTCGCGAAACCTCGAATAAGGAGTACAAATGAGCAGAATCACCCTCCGCGTAAACGGAGCTTCGCACACACTCGAGGCCGACCCGTCCACACCCCTCCTCTACATCCTTCGAAACGATCTCGGCCTGCAGGGCCCCCGCTTCGGCTGTGGACTCGGGCAGTGCGGCGCCTGCACGGTCATCATTAACGGAGCGGCGGTGCGCTCCTGCATCATCCCCGCGTCGACGGTCAAAACCGAGATCACCACGCTGGAAGGCATCTCTTCCAACGGCAAACTTCATCCGCTCCAGCAGGCATGGATTGACGAACAGGTCCCCCAATGCGGATTCTGCCAGAACGGACAAATCATGACCGCGAAGGCGATGCTGGATAAAAATCCTCATCCCACGGACGCACAGATCCGCGAAACGATGAACTCCACACTGTGCCGATGCTTTAGTCATTACCGCGTGCAGACAGCCATCAAACGCGTCGTGGCCGGAGGCAGAGCCGATGCTTCTCCTGTAAACACGCCCGCGGAAGGAACGGAGTCCCTGGCATGAGCACGTCTCCCGGCATTCCAAAGCAGATCGAAGACCTGCTGAGTACGCACCGGCGCGGCTTTCTCCGCAACACTGGCCTGTTTGCCGTGAGCATCGGCGCCTGGACGGCTGCGGGAATCGGGGACGCCCGTGCGCAATCAGCCGCGGCTGCAGCCTCCGGCCCGGGTCCCTATCCCGTCCCCGACTTTCATCAAATCGATTCCTGGATCGTCATTCACCAGGACAACACCGCCACCTTCTATGTCGGCAAGACCGATCCCGGCCAGGGAACCGGCACCGCGTTCCGTCAGTTGATGTCGGACGAGCTCGATATCGCGTTCGATAAAACCTCCTGCATTATGGGCAGCACCGATATCACGGTCGATCAGGTAGGTGCCGGCGGATCGACCGCCATCGAGCGAGACTCGCTCCCCATGCGCCGCGTGGCCGCTGAAGCCCGGCGTGTGCTTTTGGGAATGGCATCGGTCGCGCTCGCCACACCCGTGGACGAACTCACGGTCAGCGAGGGCGTCGTCAGTGTCAAGGCCAATCCTTCCAGACGCACTACCTACGGCGAACTCATCGGCGGGAAGAAATTCAATGTCGCCCTCACTGGCGGAAACGTCAACTCCATCACCGGAGTCGCCGGAATCAAGCAGCGTCCGGATCTGAAGTACTCCGGCCAGTCCATCCAGCGCGATGACATCCCGGCCAAAGTGGATGGTTCCCTGAAATGGGCGGTGGACGTCAGGCTCCCCAACATGGTTCACGCCCGCAATGTGAAGCCCCCGTTCGCGTGCGCAAAGCTGACCGCAATCGATGAATCGTCGGTCAGGAACCTGCCCGGATTCATCAAAGTGATGAACAAAGGCAACTACGTCGCCGTCGTATGCGAGCGCGAAGAGCAGGCCATCGCCGCCGCGCGCGCCCTGAAGACCACCTGGCAGAAGCCCGCCGCCGCACCCTTTCCTTCCTCGGAGGATCTGTTCGACTATCTGCGCACAGCGCCGATCGCGGGTCCAGGCAGGCCTGCCACTACCGGCGACCCGGATGCGGCGTTCGCCGCCGCCGCAAGAACGATCGAAGCCGAATACCAGATCCCTTTTCAGGGACACACCGCCTTCGCCGGTGCGCACGCCCTCGCCGACCCCTCAAACGGCCAGATGACCATCTACTCCAATGACATGAAGACCTACGGCATGCGCAGAGGCATCGCCTCTTTCCTCGGAATGCCGGACGATAGAGTCCGCGTGGTCTACATGCAGGGCCCTCAGGGATTTGGGCGCAGTGCGGCTGAGGACGCCGCCGCCGAGGCGGCCTGGATCGCTCAGCAGCTCGGCAGACCGGTGCGGGTCCAGTGGATGCGGGACGAAGAGACGGCGTGGGATTCCAAATCTCCGGCGTTCCTCGTGAAGATGCGCGGCGCCCTCGATAGCCATGGAAATCTGATCGGGTACGAATATGACGCGCGCGCCTGCGATCTCAACCATCTCGGCTACAACGACCCGGAGACGACGCTCATCGCGCAGTTGATGGGAACAAGAACCGCGCGGCCCGGCGCCGGAAGCGCCTCCCTGCCTTCCGATAGTTACGCCATTCCCCACCGCAAATTGACCGCGCAGGTCGTCGGTCTGCCGGAGATCTGGGAGACGCCCCTGCGCACCGGCAACCTGCGCGATCCCAATGGCCCCCAGGCAGCCTTTGCTTCCGAATCGTTCATCGACGAAGTGGCAGTCGCGGCCAAAGCGGATCCCCTGGAATTCCGGCTGAAGCTCCTTGAGGCCGCGGCCCCGGACGATGCCGCTTTCCATCGTGCCCGATCGATCGCGGTCCTCAAGGCCGCTGCCCGGACCTACGGCTGGGACGCCCGCCCTTCTCCAAAACCGCTCGCCGCTGGAAACATCCTCACCGGCCGTGGCGTCGCCTATTCATTCCGCGGCAACAGCGTGGTGGCGCAGATCGCCGAGGTGGAAGTGAACCGCCAAACCGGCCACGTCGCCGCGAAACGGCTGGTCTGTGCTTACGATGTCGGTTTCGCGGTGAACCCGGAGGCCCTGCGCCGTACCGCCGAATGTGCGACCCTCCACGGCCTGAGCCGCGCGCTTTACGAAGAGGTCCGCTTCGATACCGGGAAGGTCACCAGCCGCGACTGGCTCTCCCATCCCACCCTGCGCCACGCCGATATCCCCGAACGCCTCGAAATCGTCCTCGTCAATGGCGACCCCAATCCGCATCGCCCCGATCTTCCGTCATACGGCGCCGGAGAAGCCGCGACCAAACCGATGATGGCTGCGATTGCCAACGCAATCCACGACGCGACCGGAGTTCGCATTCGCAGAGTGCCGTTCAGGGACGATCGCGTCCTGGCCGCCCTGAAAGCCGCGAAGATCGCATGAACCGCTTCGGAACCCGTTCATCGAATCTCGCAGGCTCATTAAGTCCTTGCCGCAAATCACGATAAGAGGGGCGCGTCGTTTCGCGCTATGCGTGCGCCAAAGCACGCCCCTCCTGTCGTTGGCAGACCCTAAGTCCCCTGTATTGAACGTGCCCCCCCGGCGGTCGCCTTGCATCCTCGCGACGACTTGACGCGGCATACTCCAAACCGTTCGCTCCTCCTCGCGCTGCTCATCCTTCTTCTGCCTTTCGCCCTCGCCGCCCAGGAGATTCGAAGCGTAACCAGCATCTTCAGCCCTCAGGCCACCCCCGCCGAGCGCGTCTTCCGCCTCTCCGTTCTCGTCCTCATCATCTGTGGCGCCGTCTTCGTCGTCGTCGCCACATGGATCGCCGTCGCCATCATCCGCTTCCGCCGCAAGCCGGGCGATAACGCCGAACCCGCCCAAATCTACGGCAGCAACCAGATCGAAATTGCATGGACCGTCATCCCCGTCCTCATCGTCGTCGTCCTCACCACCGCCACCGCCCGCATCACCTCCGCCGTGCAGGATCATCTGATGCCCAAAGACGCGCTCGAAGTCACCGTCATCGGCCATCAGTACTGGTGGGAATTTCAGTATCCG
>CAZPZE010000086.1:0-22435 GCA_964590625.1 uncultured Solibacteraceae bacterium | reverse complement strand
CGACCTTGAATTATGGTTTTTGGACTTTGACGTCAACGTCGAAATCCAGATTCAGAGGCATGACCTTCATCGTGAGTTTCCCGGCCTTTGCATCGCCAGTTCGCCGAACATGGAGAACAACCTTTTCCCCCGCACCTACTGTCGTTTTGTCCAGTTCCGCATGAATGCCTTCGATCGAATTCTCGCTCAATGACACAGTGATTGCCCCGGGCAGCTTGTTTGTAAGCACGACGCTATCCTCCGGATGGTCGACAGTCACTATCACTGCAGGGCGATCGATGGTTACCAGTGCCTGCAGTGACGCCACCGAGCCCTTGCCCATGATGTCCATCATATTTCCGCCCGGTTTGCTTTCATCGAACTTCATTTTTCCAAACGGCGTATTCAATGCCGACTCTTTGTCGAAATACCAGAACCACTGGCCCTTGTTGAGTTCCCAATTGGAAACCGCAGGGGCCGAGAAGGTCTGCGCGCCGATCCCGGGCGCCATCAAATCGACAGTTGCGGTGATGTGGACAATCGCCTTCTTCCCGTTGTCCGTGAACTCGATATTCCCGACCTTCACATCCTTGAAATTCGGCTTGCCCGAATTGTAGAAATAGTCCTTTGACTCCGCAGCGACAAGCGCCTCAGCCTGACGAAACTCCTTGTTGAGCTCAAGCTTATAGAACTCTTCCGCCCTCGCCCTCAGCGCCTTCTCTGCCTTCGCATGCGCCGGTGAAGTCGTCTGCGCCACCGCAGTCATCGCGAGCGCCGGGAACAATAATCTCTTGTCCATATGCTTATCTTAGACGGCAATCCGGGGGCTAGGTCACGCCTCCGCAAGCAGCTTTTCAGGCCCTGAGGGCCGAAAAGTGCGGAGCGGCCTGCTTCGCAAGCTTCCGATAACGCTCAGCCTCGGAAGCTTGCCCATTCCGTCCACAATAAAGCGACAACGCCCAGGCACTAAGCGCGCCCAGAGCCCCGGCGCGTCCCGCCACCTTCCGGGCCCGCCTGAGAGACTCCGCGTCGCCCTCCCCGGTCGCGATCAGCACCGCGTCGCGCAGCGGAGTTGTAGCCGGCTCCAGCGCCCGTGCCTCGCCGGCAAGACGAATCGCGGCCGCGTTGTCCCGCTCATCGAGCAACGCCATCAGAGCCAGCACATCCAGCCGCCGCGCCCGGTACATCGGCGCCGCCGCATTCCAGTCGGCCTTCTCCAATTCCTCGCGAGCCCGGTCGTACTGTCCATAGACGGCCGCAGCCAGAGCTGACAAATCGGCGGACGCCGCATCGGCATTCGGAATCCTCCGCGCCTGCGCCCGCAGCAGGGAAGAATGATAGTGTTCGATCAGCTTGTCTGGCGTCGCCTGCCGGTACATATTCTGAATACGCCGCTGATTGAACCAGATGCTGACCCAGATCACCGTCACGGCAAATGCCAGCACCAGAAACGCAATGGGAATCGCAATGTAGTTGCCGCGAACCACATTGCCGGCAATACCCGCGACCAGCAGAGCCACAAAAACTCCGCCAACAATCGCAAGCGCGATCATCTGTTTGCCACTGGACATGTGCTGAAGTTCAACTATAGCGAACGGACGTCTACTGTCCGCCGTGCAGCCCGAGCCGCGCCAGCACGCGCCGCACTTTCTTCGGAGAAATCGCGAGCCGCCGCGCTACCCGCGCGACTTTGCGCCCCTCGTGTTCCCAGACTTTGGGAATCACCAGATCCGCGAAATCTTCCGTGAGCTGCTGGAAGCTTCGGTCTCCCACGACGCCCTGCGACCACGCCTGCAGCCGCGCATCCGGATTCCCGCCGCTCACTACGCGGTTCTTGAGCACCTGCAGGTCTTCCCATATATGATCCTGCACTTCATTCTTCAGCAGGGCCGCCGCGCGATCGCACAAATCGCGAGCTGCATCGAGAAAACCCACGGCGCTGCCGGCACTCGCGCCTGACGTATTGCACAGCGTCAGCCCCTGCCAGATCAAAGCGCGTGCCTGCAGGCGCCGGTTCTCGGTGTGAAGCGAAAGGTCCACAGCCTCGGTCGCGGCGTTCAGAGCAAGGTGCGCAACCCAGGCCGGATCCTCGATTTCCTCCTCGAGCTTGGTATTCTCCACCATGCACTCGAGCAGCCGGGCACGGGCCATCAGAATGTAATCCTTCTTCTCCTCGCCGAGCTTGTATGCTTCGCGCGCTTCTTCGTCAGCGCGAGCCAGATCACCGTTATCAAGATGCAGATGTCCGCGGTTCACGCATACGGTACCTGCGCCGCGATGATTGGAATGGATCCGATAAATCTCGCCTGCGCGGTCCAGATGCGCCAGAGCACGCGCTCGGAACATCTCATAATCGCGGCGCAAATCGGGCTCGCTGCGGCGGCGCTGCGCGGCGTCGGCATCGATGCGCTTGCGATGCTGCAGCGCCATCAGCCGCTCCACATAGCCCATATTGGCCAGCGCGCGCGCCAGGTTGCGATGCTCCGGGTCACGCTTCGTGTATTCCTCGATCGCCACTGCGAAATGCCGGATCCCGAGGTCATATCGGCCTTCGCGCCGGTACATGCGGCCGAAGCTCGACTGGATGTTGCCCCGGGTGATGTAATCGTCCGTTGTGGAGAGCACGGCATCGGCTTCGGATAGCAGCTTGAGCGCGTCCCGCGTGCGGCCCTTTTGGAAAACCAGCCAGCTCTCCGCCACCTGCATGGCAGCCGCCATCGGCTTCATCCCGGCTTCCATTGCCAGCCGGTAGCCTTCGGATGTGTGGCTCAGCGCCGCATCATATTCACCGTTCTTGCGATGGCACCGGGCGGACCAGTAGTGAGCCAATGACACCAGCTGAGGATCGGAAATCTCATGGCGGATCGAAAGGACCCGCGTGAAATTCTCCAGTGCACGGTCAACGCGCTCCTCGTTCACCCACACCATTCCTTCCGCCATGAGGACATGGAGGTAATCCGCCAGGCGAAGCAGGCCGCGGCGTCCTTTGGCGAACGTGCCGAGCCCGTTCTGCACCACGTCCACATCACGCCAGCCGGCATCCACCCACTGGGCGACATAGCAAAGAAGTGCCGCCGAGTTCGGATCGTGCGGATCGAGCTGGCCCGACCTGGACCACAATTCGTCGAGACGGGCCATGCCGCGACCGATCTGGCGCTGCCCTAAGTCCTCCCGGAGGTTTGCCAGGAGATCGCTTGAGTTTCCTAAAACCACTATGGGTTCCATAGTACCAAATCGTAGTCCGATCTGGACGTGTCGTCCCACTCTGCTGGGCACGATTGAATTGCCACCCAATTTTCCGCTGTACTGAAACTGGATGAACTTGCGGCCGCAAACCTACGCGCCCCCTCGACGGTATCCCGGTGTTCCGGCTGGCCGAATTATCCTTTTTATGGGCGCTCCCGGCTGCGGCAAGGGAACTCAGAGTTCCATGCTGGCGGCCCGCACGGGAATTGAGGCTATTTCGACCGGCGACATTCTGCGGCAGGCGGCCAGGGAAACAACTCCCCAGGGGATTCGGCTGCGCGAGATCATGGCCTCCGGCGGTCTCGTCGACGATGCCACGGTATGCGACGCGGTGATCTCCAGGATCCGGGCCATGCAGCGCGGTTCCGGCAGCCTGATTCTCGATGGCTTCCCTCGAACAGTCGCGCAGGCAAAGAAACTGGATCGCCTGCTGGAAGCGCTTGGAATCGAGCGTCCTCTGGTACTGCATCTCGATGTCCCGAGCGACGTTCTTATTCAGCGCCTCTCGAAGCGGCGCCAGTGCGCGACCTGCGGCAGAATCTACAGCGTTGGCCCGGATTCACTGGCTCGCTGCGAATCTGACGGTGGACCGCTCGTCGAACGCCCTGACGATAACCAGGAAGTCGTTTTGAAGCGGCTTGCCGCCTACGAAGCAGAGACGCTCCCGGTGCTCGACTACTATCGTCTGCGTGGCGGGCAGAGCTATCGCAGAATCGACGGCTGTCTCACCCCCGCGGAGATCGCAAACGATGTCCGCGATATCGTGTTGTTCCCCGGCTCGCCAGTAGCGGCCTGACCCGGTCGAACCCGCTCGACTCCGTCCCGTAGTGGCTCTGGTCGGACCGTGGGCGTCGCCGAAGCAAGCGACTCCGCAAGCCGTATCAGATCCGTCCCCTCGGCGGTGACATCCTGGATATAGCCGAGCGCGACCGCCCGGATCCTCCAATCCGAAATAATCTGCCCGCAGCGTTCGCGCCGGAGTCCGTAATGCTCGGCAATGACGCGCGTGGACCAGCCTCGAACGAAGTACAGCACGGCCAGCCGCCATTGAAGGTCCCGCCGCGACCGTTCTCCGAATACGGGTGCCTGCGCGGGGAAACAAACAAAATTGCCGCGGATAAGTATTTGTATTTCACGATTGCCGAGCAGCGACAGATCGGTTGTCCGTGGCGGGGACTCCAGACGATTGAGTGTCACCTCTAGCCTTCCAGAATGAAATGAAAATCGGAATTGCCAGACGAGGGAGTTAGTCCGCGGGACGAGGGGGAAGAAACAGTTGCGGCTTACGTGGCCGCCACCTATCGTATTGTAACGCCGTTGGAGATTATTAGCGCAAGTAATAAAGGCGGGAAAATAAAAAAGGCTCCGGAAGAACCGGAGCCTTTCGAACTGATTGGTAATGCTGAGGACTACGGGCTCTTGCTGTTGTTGTTGGCAACTACACCCGCGACCGCACCGCCGATCGCCGCGGCGCCTACAATGCCACCGACCGCGGCAGCACTGACTCCGGCTGCTGCGCCTGCGGCAGCACCGGCTGCGCCCGCTGCGGCACCAGCCGCGCCCGCTGCGCCTGCCGCAGCACCGCCAGCGGCGATACCAGCCGCCGACATCGTAGCGCCAAGGCGCGCCGCAACTGCCGAGCAGTCACCGCCAGTCGCTCCGCTGATGGAGCTGACATTGATAACCTGTGAAGCGCCCTGCACCGGAGTGGCCGAGGGAATCACATTGCCCGTGACCGAGGCGCGCTTACCGACAAACTTGCGGAGGTCAACACCCTTCGCGGTCGAGCGAAGCTCAACAACCTGATTGCCTGTCTGATCCACGAGCACAGGCGAGTTCGATTTGTTGACGACGCATCCGCTGTTGTTGAAAGCCGTGGACGTGGCCGCCTGCGGAAGGAACGCCATCGGAGTTGCTGGTGTCACGCGGGCCACCAGCAGTCCGTAACGATTCCAGACATTCACCGGCGCGCTGACCGCGGTCACCAGAACTTTCTGGTCCGAATCCAGGCGCACGCGGGCGATGGAGTTTGATTCCGCCGGCGTAATCTTGAAATTCCTCGCCTCAATCGCGAACGCTGACGAGCTCTGCACTTCGCTCATCCCACTCTGCAGGGCGATGTGATTGGAAAACACGCGGGCTTCAGATCCGTTCGCCAGATCCACGCGAGTTCCCGAATTCAACTCCATCCGCGAGTAACTCGACGCCGAAACGACTGAGCCGTCAAACACCGTCGCATTACCGGAAACCCGGGCACCGTCTATCGATACCCCAGACTGACCAGCCCCCGCCGATATCATTCCGATAACACCATTCGGAGCGGCGCTCAGCGAAAGTGCGCTCATTGCCACGAATGTCGTAACCGTTACTGCCATCTTTTGCAGCATAAATTTGATCTTCAACCTCCGTAGGTCGACCTAGATGCTATAGTAAGGGAGTTTCCCGCGTAAATGCAAGCAGAGAAACAGATTTAATGTTACTCGCCAAGCGAATTGTGATCATTCTAACGCTGTGCGGCGTGGGCCTTACAGCATACTACTCTGTCGTCTTGGCGCGGGCCGACTTTCTGTTCCGAAATAACACACCGGAGTCGGTAAGAACCGCAGCAAGACTTGCACCCGGTAACGCGGACTATCACGCGACCCTTGCCGAGTTCGTCGAAGGCGCCGGCCAGAACCCTGACAGCGAACTGGCTCTCACGACTGAGCTAAGTCCCCGGGAATCGCGCTTTTGGATTCGACGAGCGTTCCGCGCGGAGGTGGAGCGGAAGTTCGACGAGTCCGAGCGCTTCCTCAATCAGGCGATCAAAGTTGACAATGGCTTCGAGCCCCGTTCGGCCCTGATGAATTACTATTTTCGTCGTCAGAACATTCCCCAATTCTGGAAATCGGCGCGGGAAGCAATGCTGACCTCCTATGCCGACCGGGCGCCCATCTTTCGCCTGTGCTTCGCGGTCGATGACAACCTCGCCGCCACGAAGGCGGTGCTGCCTCCGGGCCATCAGCCACTCACCGAACTGCTCTCGTTTCTGATGACCTCTGACCGGATGGAGCCGGCTGCGCGTATCGCACCCGAAGTTGCCTCCGAGGCGACCGCAAACGATCTTTCCCTGTTGCTGAATTATGTGGAGCGTCAGACCGGTAAAGACGCACCTTCCGCGCTGGCAGTCTGGAACGCTCTTTGTGTGCGCCGCCTCATCCCCTTTTCACCGCTTTCGCCGGATCAGGGTCCTATCGTTACGGATGGCGATTTTGAGGGAAATGCTGGTCGCGGCTTCGACTGGAAATTCGGAACTGCGGACGGTGTTGCGATGAATCGCGACTACTCAGGCGGAGAAATTGTGGAGCTGAATGGAAAGCAGCCGGAATCTATGGTTCTGATGCAGCAACTGGTACCGGTGGCCGCAGGGAAATCCTACGTGCTCTCGTGGGACTACCATCTCGACGGACCGACACACGATTCCGGTTTGCGATGGCTCGTCCGGAAAGGAGCAGCCGACGACACGGCGACGCGTGATCCGCTCGCGGCTTCGCCTTCTCTTCCGGGTGGAAGTTCCCATGCCGGACAAATCACGTTCACTGCTGATCAGGACGGCATCGACAGGATTCAACTGGAATACAGGCGGATGCCCGAAACGGTTCGCTGGAGCGGGACGCTGCAACTGCACCATGTCAGCGCAGCGGTGGACACAAAGCATCCATGAAGAAGATTTCCGCCATTGCGCTTCTGGTGATCACGATCGCGGCCGTCGGCCTCATGTGGAACCCCGCCTACTGGGCGTTCGCGGTTCCTTCGGTGCTCGCCGTGGGACTCGCCGCGGCATGGCTGATTCGCGCTCTCTCCGCGCGCCACGAAGTGCGGAGCAATCCTGCCCTGTGGCTGGTTCTGGTCGCCGCCCTGTGGCCGCTGATGCAACTGGCGCTGGGATGGACGGTCTACCGCTGGCGAACCCAGCTCTCATTTTTCTACTGGGCAACTGCGGTGGCGATCGTGTTTTCGGGGATTCACACGTTCCGCGATCCTCGTACACTCCGGTTTTTCCTGCGCGCGCTCGTGGTTTTCGGCCTTGTTGTGGCTATTATTTCGCCCCTGCAGCGGTTCACTTCTGGAGGAAAGATTTGGTGGACGTTCGAGGTCCCCTACTCCGATATTGCTCTCGGTCCTTTCGTTTACCCCAATCAATATGCCGCGTTTATTGAACTGCTTCTGCCAGTGGCGCTGTTTGAGGCGCTTTCGGACCGCTCCGGCTGGCGGATTCTCCACGGATTGGCCGCCGCCGTGATGTACGGCTCCGTGATTGCCGCCGTCTCCCGCAGCGGCGTGTTTCTGGTATCGCTCGAAGTGATCGTCGTGCCGCTGCTGACCATCAGACGCGAAGGGACGGGATTCCGCCAACTGAAGATCCCGATCGCCGTTCTGGCCGGCATGCTCGTAGCGCTGACGCTCGCCATGGGCCCCGATGCGATCATTGAGAAACTGCAGCAGAAGGATCCCTATCAGGGTCGGCGCGAACTTACCGAGTCTTCGCTGCGCATGATTCGCGACAATCCCCTGAAGGGAGTGGGTTTCGGCAACTGGTCTACCGCCTACCCTGCCTATGCGACTTTCGACGACGGTCTCTTCGCCAACCAGGCCCACAATGACTGGGCGCAATGGGCCGTCGAGGGCGGGCTGCCGTTTTTCTTTGTCATGCTGGCTCTTGCCGTCTGGATAATACCCCGCGCCTTTCGAACGGTATGGGGCACAGGGTTAGTCGCAATATTCCTGCAGTGTTTTGTGGACTACCCCATCCAGCGGATCGGTGTAGCCGTTGTGTTTTTCGCCATCCTGGGTGCAGTCAGCCTTGCAGGAGCGGCGCGGGTGGAACCACGCCGGAAGGTATCTGCCGCCGCGGGCCGAGCCTGACTGTAACAGCGAGGACGCTGCCGCTCACTCTGTACTGCCGGAAATGTGCCCGCGCGTTTCACCAGACTGGTAAGCTAAGAATATTTGCAAAACTGCCGATTGCCATTCAGGGCGAAAGGAGATTTTGGATCATGGCAATGTTCAACGTCAAAAATTCTGTTCTGCTGATGCTGCTCGGCGCCGCCGCCGTCTCCGCCCAGGTTTCGCGCCCGGTTGTGGATACTCCGGTCGCAGCTCAGGCGCCCAATACCTCCCTTCCGGATCGCAAAGTTGTTCCGAACGATCTGTTGTCCATCACGGTTTTCGAGGAGCCGGAGGTTTCCCGCCCGGCCGTGCGCGTTGGAGAGGATGGTACGGTCATCATGCCGGTTCTGCCAAAACCTCTGGCTGTCGCCGGACTTCTCCCCAGAGAAATAGAAGCACAGGTCACCAAAGCGTTAGTGGATGCCGAGATTTTGGTCCACCCCACAGTTTCGGTTGCCATTCTGGAATACGCTTACCGGCAGATCAGTATTCAGGGGCAGGTGAGAATTCCCGGTCAGTTTAATATCACTCAGCCCATCACTTTGTTTGAAGCGCTGGCAAAGGCAGGCGGCGTCACCCCGGATGCCGGATCTACAGTACTGGTGAGTAAGTCTTCGACCGATGTCCCGGAGAAGATTGATCTGCTCCAGTTGCAGAAGAGTCCCGATCCTTCGATCAACATCACGCTGACGGGCGGTGAACTGATCAGTGTGCCGGATGCTCCCAAGCTCTATGTGACAGGCAACGTTGCGAAGCCCGGGCCGATACCCCTGAAGACTCCGGACGACGCGACCGTCCTGAAAGTGGTGGCGGACGCTGGCGGATTGACTCAGTACTACAACAAAACGGCGTATATCTACCGCGCGGACGCGAGCGGCAAGCGGCAGGAGATCGCTGTGCCGCTGCAAAAGCTGATGCATCGTGAAGCGCAGGATGTACCCTTGATGGCGGATGACATCCTCCTGATTCCCGACGACGGGGGCTACAAGCGCCGGCAACTGCTCCAGGTTCTGCAGGGCGTTGGCGGTGGCGCTGCGTCCGCCGGCGTCATCTACGGAATCGAAACCCACCGGTAAGAAGCAACGAGAACGGGATCTTTTGACATGCCGAACGAACGTAACGACTTCTCTCAACTTCCAGCCGCGAATACAACTGGAGCGCTGACGCAGATCCCCGCGCAGGAGCTCTCCAGCCCGCTGCTGATCAATCCTGAGGAGCCAACCGACGTTCAGCTTCCTCTTTCCCACTACCTGTGGCTCGTCCGTACTCACTGGATGAAGATGGCGGCTTTCGTGGCGTTCGCGGTGATCGCAACCGCAATGGTCACCGCCCGTCTGACGCCCCTTTACGAAGCCAAGGCCACCCTGTACCTCGATCGCAACGCCGCTAAGAACATCGTCGGCCAGGATTCGCAAAGCGGAACCGCCAACAAGGGCGATATCGACAACTACATCACTTCTCAGCAGCAGATTGTGCAGAGCGATGCCGTGCTGCGTCCCGTCGCCCAGCAATTCGGTCTTGCGCCGTTTGCCGATCCGAAGACCGCTCCGGCCGCCACACACCCCGATGCGCCCGTTCACATGAAGAATCTTACGGTCACCCGCTTGCCCAACAGCTACATGCTGACCGTCACCTTCCGGTCGCCGGACCCGGTGAAGGCAGCGCTCGTGGCCAACGCGATCGCCAAGTCTTACCGGGATCGCACTTTCGAACTTCGCCAGGAGGGTGCCGCCACACAGGCCAAATACATGGAGTCGAGCCTGACGGAACTCCGGGATAAAACGAATGCTTCCGAGGAAAGGGTACGAACCCTCGAAAACCAGTTAGCGGTGATCAATCCGGACCAGAAGACCAGCCTCGCGTCCGCGGCCCTGCAGCAGCTCGAAGCCCAGCAGGGCGCTGTGTCGATGGAGCGCGTCAAGGCGGAATCCGTCTACGACATCCTGCGAACCGGCGATATCGATGCAGCAATGGCCACTCCACTCGGCTCGCACATTAATGACGATTACGCAAAACTGAGAGATGCGCAGGCCAGATTCGATGACGTCAAGAGACGCTACGGCCGCAACTCAGAACAATACAAGTCCGCCGAAGCGGACGTCAACACGATGGAGCAGGTTGTCCAGCAGGATCGCGACAGCGCACAGAAGCAGGCCAACAGCGAATACCTGAAGCAGAAGACCCAGGAGGATATGGTCCAGAAGGAACTGGCCTCTGCCAAAGCGGATTTCGATGAGCTGAACATCAAGGCTATGGATTACCAGACGGCCAAGCAGGAAGCCGATCAGGATCGCGCTCTTTACGACGAACTGGTGAAGAAAATCCGCGAAAATGAAATCAATGCGAGCTTCCAGAACGACATGGTCCGCATCGAAGATGCGGCTCGTCCGAACTACACTGCCGTTTATCCGAAGAAACAGCTCAACCTGATCGTCGCGTTCTTCGCCTCCACGATTCTCTCCTTCATCGGCCTCGTCGCAACTGACCGCGTCGACACCACAATCCGCAACCCCGAACAGGTGGCGCAGACCCTGAAAGCCCGCGTCATCGGCGGTCTGCCGATGATGAAGAAGTGGCGTTCCACGCCCGCGCTCGCTCTGCTGCAAAACGCTGCTCTGACCGAAGGTGGTGTCGGCGGCGATGGCAGGATTACCCAGACCCGCAATCAGCTCTCCGGCTTTGAAGAAGCGGTTCGCACGCTCCGCAATTCGATCATGCTGACCGACTTCGACCGGCGTCTCAAGTGCATCCTCATGACCAGCGCTTCGCCGTCCGAAGGAAAGTCCACCGTGGCCGCGCACCTCGCTATCGCGCATGCCGAGCAGGGTCACAGAACGCTTCTGATCGATGGCGACATGCGCCGTCCCAGCCTGCACAAACTCTTCGGCGTCGAAAACGTGGCCGGCCTCTCGAAGGTTCTCGAACACGGCGTCGACTGGCACGAGATGCTGCTGAAGCCGCGTCCCGATCTCGAACTCCAGATCATGCCCGCGGGCCCATCGACCCGCCGAGCCGCGGACCTGGTAGGCGGCGCACTGCCGAAACTCCTCGATCGCGCCCGCGAGGAATTCGATCTCGTCATTCTCGACGCTCCTCCGCTGCTCGGCTTCCCAGAGCCTTTGCAGATGGCAGCCGCGGTGGACGGCGTTATTGTCGTGACCCGAGCCGGCCAGACGGAACGCAAGGCCGTCGCCGCCGTGCTCAACACGCTCGGCCACCTTCGCGCCAATGTTGTCGGCCTCGTCCTCAACGAAGTCAAGAAGGACATGGGCAGCGGCTACTACTATTACGGCTACGGCTACTACGGTAAGTATTACGGCAAGTATTACAGCGACCGCAAAGAAGACAAAGACCTCACGAAGGTCTAGCCGAAGCTTCCGCTATCACGAGCCTGCGTCCGCGTCAGCGGCGTGATTGCGCCCGCAGGCTCAATGAGTGCAGGTTGGTCAGATGCCTGGGCGCCACCAGGCTCGCCGACCACATCGTCTCGTTCGCAAAACGCAGCCCGATGAAATAGGCGTCGTCGCGGAACGTGCAATAGCAGACGTGCCCATAAAACGGCGTGGTTCCCACCGTGAGCATCACGCTGGTGCCCAGCGGCAACGGCTCATCGAGCTGTACGCAGCCGCCCTGTGCGGAAATATCCTCCAGCAGCGCCTGCTCGGTTCGAAGATTGTCTTCCCCCGAAATCCAGTCGAGCCGAACCAGGTCGGCGCACAGGAACCGCCCCTCGAGGCGCTTCTCGTCAGTCTCCATATGGAGCACATATCGGCTGATTTGTGCTCCGCCTTGAGTCTCATGCCAAAGATGGGAGCCTCATACTACAGGTGGTCGAGGAGGTGCCCCATTTTTTCGCGCTTGGTCCGCAAATAGGCCTGTGACGTTTCCGCCGGCGCCGCCACGCAGGGCACCCGATCCGCCACCACGACGCCAGCCTCTTCCACCGCCTTCACCTTCCCCGGATTATTCGAAAGCAGCCGCACCGACCGAATCCCCAGCTCACGCAGAATCGCGCCCGGCAGCAGATAGCTCCGCAGGTCGCTCTCGAACCCGAGCTGCTCGTTCGCCTCCACCGTATCCGCCCCGCGATCCTGCAGCTCATACGCCCGCAGCTTGTTCATCAGGCCGATCCCGCGCCCTTCCTGCAGTTCGTAAACGATCACGCCCCGGCCTTCTTCCCCGATGCGCTTGAGCGCAATCTCGAGCTGTCCCCGGCAATCGCAGCGCAGGCTGTGGAACGCGTCGCCGGTGAGGCATTGCGAATGAATCCGCACGAGCGGCGCCGGCACATCCGGTGACTCCGCCGTCGGATCCCCCATTACCAGCACAGCCGCTTCCTCCACGGATTCCGAACCGTCCGGCTTCGGAAAATGTCCCTCAAATCCGTAGATCCGAAACAGTCCGTATTCGCTCGGAAAACGGGCCTCCGCGACCTTCACCACTTCAAAACCGAATGGGGTAATCATGAAAAAGCTGGCTGAATCCCAATTATAATGAGCACCGGTGCAGGACCAGCTCATCACCCTCCTCGTGAAGGTCGGCGTCATCGCCGCCATCGCGAGCTTTGGCGTACGCAGCGCCGCGGTCAAACGCATGCTCCTGCGCGACGAACGCACCCTCCGCCAGCGCGTGATGCTGTCCCTCTGGTTCCTCGCGTTGTTCGCGCCCGGCGAAATCATCCGCGTCCTCTCTTCCGACTACAACGCGCTCGATCTCGCCCTCGAAGGCAGCGTCCTCGCCGGCCTGATGGGCGGCTACGTCAGCGGCATGCTGAGCGGAATCCTGCTCTCCATCCCCGCCATGATCAAAGGCGAATTCCTCTCGCTGACCTTCTACGCCGCTGCCGGTCTCGGCGGCGGACTCCTTCGCGATTCCGCCTCCAGCCCGGACGACGTCTGGCGATTCTCCCCCTTCCCCGACGTCAACCTCTACCGCATCTTTGAGCCCGGTCGCGAGCTCCGCAGCGCGCTCTTTCACGCCTATTTCTCCGCCGCTGCCGTCGCCATCGAGCTGCTGCGCCAGCTCATGGGCCGCGAATTCGGCGGACGCCAGTTGCTCTTCACCACCGTCGCCTGGGGCGATTCCCCCTTGCTTCTTCTCGCCGCCTGGCTCTCGACCTACTTCTGCATCACCATCCCCGTCAAAGTCTGGAACAGCACCCGCAACGAGGCGCAGCTTGAAGAACAATCGCGCCTGCTCCTCACCGCGCGGCTCGAAATGCTTTCGAGCCAGATCAACCCACACTTTCTGTTCAATACCCTGAACTCGATCGCTTCACTCATCCGCGTCAATCCCGAACGCGCCCGCACCATGGTCGTCCGCCTCGCCCGCATCATGCGCCGCCGCCTCCGCACGCAGGACCACTTTTCCCCTCTGCGAGACGAGCTGGATTTCATCGGCGATTACCTCGCCATCGAGCTCGAGCGTTTCGGCGACAAGCTCCGCGTCGTCCGCGAAATCGATCCTTCGTGCGCCGACGTTCCCGTCCCCAGCATGCTGCTCCAGCCGCTGGTCGAAAATTCCATCAAGCACGGCATCGCGAACCGCATCGAGGGCGGCACCATCACGCTCCGCGCGCGCCGCGCGGGGGATCGCCTTTCGATCGAAGTCGAAGACGACGGCGTCGGCATCCCGGAAAACGCCACCGACGAGCCGCCGGGAGGGACCGGAATCGGCGTTTCCAACGTCCGGGAACGCCTCCAGGTGCTCTATAGCCACGACTACACGATGGCAATCGAGAGCCAGCCGGGGCAGGGAACCCGCGTTTCCATCGATATCCCGGCTGAAGCTGCGGCAATCCGATAGAATTCGCTGCAAACAAAGGCTTTAACTGCAGGGAAGGAAACCGGGACTTATTGGGCGAACCACTCCTCAGGTCCGTTGCGGACGACAGTCACCCGGTATGGTTTGACCCAAAAAAGACGCATATGCTAACGTTAAAGTTACCTCGTTCCGGGGTTCCGTAGTCCCTCGTTTACATGGATAAACTTCTCCACGATCTGGGCGGAATTGTGTTGAACGCCCTGCCGACGTCTTTCATCGTTATCATCCTTGCTGTTTTCGTGAAGAAGGTCTACCTGCAGCCGCTCGAAGCAGTGCTTGCCGAGCGCCATCGGCTCACCGAAGGCGCTCGCGCCGCGGCCGAGCAGGGCCTGCACGCGGCCGATTCCAAAATAGCCGAATACGACGCCGCTCTCGATAAGGCCCGCTCGGAGATTTACACCCAACAGGCGGAATTTCTGAAGAACCTCCAGTCCGAGCAGGCCGCCCGCATGCATTCGGCGAAATCGACGGCAGAAACCACCATTACGGCCATGCGCGAATCGCTCGCGAAAGAGGCTGAAGCGGCGCGCCAGCAACTCGCCGCACAGAGCGAACAACTGGCTTCCCAGATCGCGGATTCCGTGCTCGCCGGACGGAGGCAGGTCGTATGATGCTGGCCGAAGAAGTCAGCGAGCTTTGGCTGTGGCCGAATTTTGCCCTGCTGATTATTCTGCTCGGGTACCTGGCGAAAAAGCACGGCGCGCCCTTCTTCGCGGCCCGTGACCGCGAGATTCGTGAAAGCCTCGAAGCCGGAAAGAAAGCCCAGGCGGAAGCCGAAAAGGTGGCGGCCGGTGTGCAGGCGAAGCTCGCCACACTCGATCGTGAAATCGCCGCACTCAAAACATCCGCGCAGGCCGAACTCGAGCGCGAAACGCAGCGCATCCGCCGCGATACGGAAAGCGAGCTGCAGCGCATCGAGCAGCACACGGCGGCGGAGCTCGATTCTCTCGGCAAGCGCGCCATGCTGGAACTGCGGCAGTACGCCGCGTCGCTCGCGCTCGATCTGGCCGAACAGAAAGTCCGCGCTCGTATGACGCCCGCGGTGCAGTCCGGCCTCGTGGAGAACTTCGCCTCTGAACTTTCCGCGCGGGACGCGCTGCAGAACAGCGGCGCACAAGGCGGTGCTGTCCGATGACCTCCGCCACCGTAGTTCATCGCTATGCGAACGCGCTCGCCGATGTAGTGATCGCGCCGCAGTCGCCCATTACCCCCACCGACGCCGTTGCGGAACTCCGCGGCTTCAGTGCGTCCGCTGCTTCCGCCCCGCAGTTGCAGACGATCCTCGCTTCGCCCGCTGTGCCCCGCACGCGCAAGCGCACGGTCATCCGGAAGATCGCGGCCGCTCTTGCTCTCCACCAGATCGTGACCAATTTCCTGCTCGTGCTGAGCGATCACGGCCGCTGGTCCGCGCTGGGCGAAGTCATTGATGCGCTCGAAGCAGCCATCGACAGCCACCTCGGATTCGAGCGCGCCGAAGTGCGCTCCGCGTTCGAACTCACCGATCACCAGCGCGAAGAGCTTTCGCGCGAGCTCGCCCGCCTCGCGGGCAGCAAGATACGCCTCCGTGTCGCGGTCGATCCCGAACTGATCGGCGGTGTGACCGCGCATGTAGGCTCCACTGTTTACGACGGCAGCGTCCGCGGCAATCTGGCGAAGATGCGGCAGACCCTCGCTGCAAACCGCTAACAAACGAAGAGATTTTATGGCTCAGATTCGGGCAGACGAGATCACTAACATCCTCCGGCAGGAGATCGAGAATTACGACCGCGCCATTGACGTGAGCGAGGTTGGCACCGTCATTTCGGTCGGCGACGGCATTGCGCGTATCCATGGCCTCGAAAAGGTCATGGCGGGCGAGCTCATCTCGTTCGGACACGGCGTTTCCGGCATCGCCATGAACCTCGAAGAAGATCAGGTAGGTTCGGTGCTGCTGGGCGAGTATTCTAAAATTCGCGAAGGCGAAGAAGTGCGCCGCACCGGCAAGATCATGTCCGTGCCGGTGGGCGATGCCCTCATCGGCCGCGTGGTCGACGCACTCGGCAATCCGATCGACGGCAAGGGCCCCATCGCCGCTACGGAAACCAATCCCATCGAAAAAATCGCGCCCGGCGTTATTGACCGCCAGCCCGTGAAGCAGCCGCTGCAGACCGGCATCAAGGCCATTGACGGCATGATTCCGATCGGCCGCGGCCAGCGCGAGCTCATCATCGGCGACCGCCAGACCGGCAAGACCGCCATCGCGCTCGACACGATTCTTAACCAGAAGGGCGGCGACGTGGTTTGTATCTACGTTGCGATCGGCCAGAAGCGCTCCACGATCGCGCAGGTTGTGAAAACGCTCGAAGATTTCGGCGCGATGGAATACACCATCGTCGTCGCGGCGAGCGCTTCGGATCCCGCTCCGATGCTCTACCTCGCGCCGTTCTCCGGCTGCGCGATGGGCGAATACTTCCGTGACAACGGCCGCCACGCGCTCTGCGTTTACGACGATCTTTCGAAGCACGCCGCGGCGTACCGCGAAATCTCGCTGCTGCTCCGCCGTCCGCCGGGCCGCGAAGCCTATCCCGGTGACGTGTTCTATCTGCACAGCCGCCTTCTCGAGCGCGCCGCGAAACTCAACGATCGCCTCGGCGGCGGTTCGCTCACCGCTCTGCCTTTCATCGAAACGCAGGCAGGCGACGTCTCGGCCTACATTCCGACCAACGTCATCTCGATCACCGACGGTCAGATCTACCTCGAAGCCGACCTCTTCAACTCGAACATCCGCCCGGCCGTGAACGTCGGCCTTTCGGTGAGCCGCGTCGGCGGCAGCGCCCAGATCAAAGCGATGCGTTCGGTCGCCGGCCCCTTGCGTCTCGATCTCGCGCAGTACCGCGAACTCGCGGCGTTCGCCCAGTTCGGTTCCGATCTCGATAAGTCCTCGCAGGCCCAGCTCAATCGCGGTAAGCGCCTTGTCGAAATCCTCAAGCAGCCTCAGTATCAGCCGCTGCCGGTGGAAAAGCAGGTCGCGATCATCTTCGCCGCCACCAAAGGTCTGCTCGACGACGTCGCTGTCGAAGAATGCCGCGGTTTCGAAACGGAGCTGTACAAGTTCCTGGAGGGCTCGAAGCCCGGTATCCTCGCCGACATTCGCGAGAAGAAGGTTCTCGACGATGCCCTGCAGGCCCAGTTGCGCGACGCGATCGGCGAAGTGAAGAAGCGGTTTGTCAAAGGAGCGAAGGCAGCCTAACCCCGAAACTCCATGCCGAGTCTCATTGATTTCCGGCGGCGCATCCGCTCCGTCAAGAACACGCAGCAGATCACCAAGGCCATGAAAATGGTCTCGGCGGCCAAGCTGCGCCGCGCGCAGGATCGCGTGATCGCTGCCCGGCCCTATGCGGCCCAGATGCGCGAAATGCTGGCCAATCTGGTGCAGGCAGCGCAGTCCGATGAACGCGCGTCGGAAAGCCCCTGGCTCATCGCGCGTGAAACGAAGCGCATCGATCTGATCTTCATCACGAGCGACAAAGGTCTCGCGGGCGCGTTCAACTCCAATCTGATCAAAGCTGCGCAGCGCTTCTTCGAAGAGCATGCGGGCGCTCAGGTCACGCTCACGCTCGTGGGCCGCAAGGGGCGCGATTTCTACCGCCGCCGCTCCGTCACGATTCTCGGCGAACATATCAACGTTCTCGCGAAGCCCTCCTACGCGGACGCTGCCGCGATCGCGCGCGAGATCATCCAGCGCTATGAAAACGGCGGGACCGACGCCGTTTACATCATCAACAACGATTTCAAGAGCGTGATGGCGCAGACGCTCTCGGTCATGCAGTTGCTCCCGCTTTCGCTCAACACCCCGGCGGGCCAGGAAACTGCGGCGAAAGACTACATCTATGAGCAGTCGCCGATTGACATGCTCAACCGCCTCATGCCGCGTTACGTGGAAGTCGCGGTGTTCCGCGCCATGCTCGAAACCGCGGCCGCTGAACATGCCGCCCGCATGACGGCGATGGACAAGGCGTCCTCGAACGCCAAAGACGTGATTGACTCGCTCACGCTCTACATGAACCGTGTGCGCCAGGCGGCCATCACCAAGGAAATTATTGAAGTGGTCAGCGGAGCGGCAGCCGCAAGCTAACGTTCCCTGACAGAGGAAGAATTTTTATGGCAAGTACAGCAACCAACGCAGAAGTCGTCGGAACCGTGGTTCAGATCGCTGGTCCCGCGATCGACTGCCAGTTTCCGGAAGGGCAGATCCCCGAAGTCCACACCGCCATCCGCATCACAAGCGAAGGCTTCGACGTTCCCGCGCCAATCGACATCATCTGTGAAACCCAGCAGCACATCGGCGAAGGCCGCGTCCGCACGATCGCGATGCAGCCGACCGAAGGTCTCGTGCGCGGCATGAAGGCGATCAGCCTTGGCGGCCCCATCAGCGTTCCGGTCGGCCCGCAGACCCTCGGCCGCGTGCTCAACGTGCTCGGCCAGCCGGTGGACAACATGGGCCCGGTCAACACCGCGAAAACGTATCCCATCCACCGCCCGGCGCCGTCGTTCGAAGACCAGTCGACGCGCCTTGAAATGTTCGAGACCGGTATCAAAGTCATCGATCTTCTCGAACCTTATCTCCGCGGCGGAAAGATCGGACTGTTCGGCGGCGCCGGCGTCGGCAAGACCGTCATCATCATGGAGCTCATCAACAACATCGCCATGAAGCACGGCGGTGTGTCGGTGTTCGCGGGCGTCGGTGAGCGCACCCGCGAGGGCAACGATCTTTGGCTCGAAATGCAGGAAGGCGGTGTCATCGACCCGAAGGACTACACCAAGTCCAAAGTGGCGCTGGTCTACGGACAGATGACTGAGCCGCCAGGTGCGCGCCTCCGCGTTGGTCTCACCGGCCTCACGGTTGCGGAATTTTTCCGTGACGAAGAAGGCCAGGACGTGCTCCTGTTCGTCGATAACATCTTCCGCTTCACGCAGGCCGGTTCGGAAGTGTCGGCGTTGCTCGGCCGCATGCCGAGCGCCGTCGGATACCAGCCCAACCTCGCTACCGAAATGGGCGAACTGCAGGAACGCATCACGTCGACGAAGAAGGGTTCCATCACGTCCGTGCAGGCCATCTACGTGCCCGCCGACGACTATACCGATCCCGCGCCGGCCACCGCGTTCGCGCACCTCGACGCGACCACTAACCTCTCGCGCTCCATCGCCGAGCTCGGTATCTACCCCGCGGTCGATCCGCTGGCTTCGAGCTCGCGCATTCTCGATCCGCGCATCATCGGCGAAGATCATTACAAGACCGCCCAGGCCGTCAAGGGTGTGCTGCAGCGCTACAAGGACCTGCAGGACATCATCGCGATTCTCGGTGTTGATGAGCTGAGCGAAGAAGACAAGCTCGCTGTCTCTCGCGCGCGTAAGATTCAGCGTTTCCTCTCGCAGCCGTTCCACGTCGCCGAGCAGTTTACCGGCTTCCCTGGCAAGTACGTCAAGCTGTCGGATTCCATCAAGGGCTTCCAGGAAATCGTCGACGGCAAACACGACGATCTGCCGGAACAGGCCTTCTACATGGTGGGCCCGATTGAAGAAGCGATCGAACAGGCCCGCGGGATGTAGGGCGGATCGAATCCCATGGCCGACACGATGCTTTTCGAGCTAGTGAGCCCGGAGCGCCTGCTCGTCAGTGAGCAGGTGACCGAGGTGCAGATCCCCGCAGCCGAAGGCTATATCGGCGTGCTGCCGGGGCATGCGCCGCTGCTCTCCGAACTCAAGGCAGGCGGCGTCCTGACATACAAGTCGGACGGCGGCCCGAAAGTGATCGCGATCTACGGCGGTTTTGTCGAAGTTCTTCCGGATCGCGTCCGCATCCTCGCGGATGCGGCCGAGAGGAAGGAAGAAATTGATGTCGCCGCCGCTCAGGCCGAACTCGCGAACGCCCAGAAGCAAATCGAAAACATCGTCGCAGCCGCAGCCGAACCGGCCGTTGCCCTCGATCAGGCGATGCGCGCTCAGGCGAGAGTCGACGCGGCTACAAAGCACTAGCCGCTAACTCTTCCAAAAAATCGTCCAGTGAAGTCCATCGCGCGGCATCGCACCCGCTCAGGCGTGAGCCTGTTCGCACCACAGCCTAACAAAGCCTCCGCAGTTTAGTCTAAGTAGCTGCATGAAGCTCGCATGGGTTTTTCTGCTGGCACTGACTGCATGGTCTCAGGAGCTGGCTTTTGACGTTGCTTCGATCAAGCCGAGTCAAAGCACGGGCAATGGTTCCGGCATCAGCAATCACCCCGGCCGGTTTTCAGCTGAAAATGCGACACTGGCTCAGCTGATTCAATACAGTCTGCCAGCCCAGGATTATCAGGTTGTGGGAGGCCCCGGCTGGATTCAGGATGCCCGTTTCGACATCGTAGCCACTACCACGCAAACGGATTTCGATGCGAAGGAGCCAGGGGAGCGTATCGCCCGTATACGCGCGCGTCTGCTGCATTTGCTGGAGGAGCGCTTCCGGTTGCAATTGCGCGAGGAACAGCGCGAGATGGAGGTTTACGATCTCGGCGTGGAAAAATCCGGGGTTCGGATGAAGGCTGCGGAACTGCGTGGCAACGTGTCGATGAATGGCGGCGCAGCAGGGTCGAGCATGATCGGCAAGGGTATGACAATGTCGCGACTGGCGGACATTTTGAGCGCTGTTGCTAAGCGCCCGGTAGTCGACGCCACCGGCCTTTCCGGCGCTTACGATCTCGAACTGAAGTACTCGACCGAACTGGCGGCCCCGGGTTCGGGCGCCAACTCGTCCAGCTTTCCCTCGTTATTTACGGCGTTGAAGGAACAACTCGGCCTGCACCTCACTGGCAGGAAGGGAGTCGCTCCGGTGTGGGTGGTGGTTCGTGCCGAAAAGCCTGCGGAAAACTAGCCAGACCCAATCCGCACGGGAGCGTCGCCGTTTTCGGTATTGATGAACGGAGCGGGAGACCGGGTCGACCGGCGGATATACGCGCGCAGGCCAGAGTTGACGCCGCCGCGAAGAACTGCGCTCTACTTAAATCGCCAGACCACCCCGCCGCTCACCACGAAGTTGAACAGGCCGCTATCCGTCGGCGTGCCGAAGTTCGGGCTGCCGGTATAAAACCCTCGCGCCTCGCCCCGCAGCACGTAGCTCTTCCCCAGTGCGTAGTCCACGCCGCCGCCGAAATCGATCGCGTACGTATTCTTCGAACCGCCCGCTGCGGTGCCGCCGCCAATCGACTTATTGTCGGAGTTATAAAACGCATAACCCGCGCCTGCGGCGACCCACGGCGAAACCGGTTCCTTCGGCATGAACTGCAGCCGCAGCCCCGGCGTCGCATAGATGCTGCGGACGGTGTGCGTCGCATTCAGCGGCGTTCCCGTAACGCGGCGCAGCGGCCCTTCGAGGCCGTCTACCTCCCAATAGAGCGCGCCGAAACTCAGTTCGCGAATCTTCTGCGCGAAGCTGAGTTCGATGGCGATGCCCGCATTGAAATTCAGGTTGCCGCCCGTCGCATTCGGAGCCCCGCTGCTCAATTCACCGGCTGATATGCCGAACTCGCGGCGGCCTTCATTGGACGTGACGGACTGCGCCGCCACCGGATACGCCGCCGCTAATGAAAAGATAAGCACAGCGGACCAGATCGATAGTTTCATAAGAGACGAACTACTATCCTGCCACAGCCCCTTTCGACCCGTGTTGTATGAGCGGCGATAATGGTAGAACTTGCGCCGCACCGTCCATTCCGTCTGCGCGCTCGATTGCCCGGACGTGTGTTCCCTCCTCGTCGACATCGATGACACCGGCCGCGCTCTCCGTCTGCGCGGCAATCCGGATCATCCCGTCACTCGCGGATTTCTCTGCGCGAAAGTCGCCCGCTATCTCGAACACGAGTACTCGCCGCACCGGCTTCTCCACCCGCTGCGCCGCACCGGCGCGAAAGGGGAGGGCCGCTTTGCGCGCATCTCCTGGGATGAAGCGCTCGACGAAATCTCCTCGCGACTGAAACAGATTTCATCGGACTACGGCCCCGAAGCGATCCTCCCCTACAGCTACGCCGGCAACATGGCTGTACTGAATTACGGCGGCATGGATCGCCGCTTCTTCCATCGGCTTGGCGCGTCGCGGCTCGATCGCACCATCTGTTCCACCGCCGGGATGGCCGGAGCGAACGACGCGCTGGGCCATCGCTACAGCATTGAGCCCGAGCAGTTCCGCCACGCGAAGCTGATCATCGCCTGGGGCGCGAACATCCTCGGTACCAACGTCCATCTCTGGCCGTTTATCGTGGAAGCTCGCCGGACCGGGGCGAAGTTCTACACGATCGATCCGTACCAGAATCGCACCGGCCTCCTCGCCGACCGCCACTTCGCCATCCATCCCGGCACGGATGGCGCGCTGGCTCTCGCCATGATGCACGTCGTCATTCGCGACGGCCTCGAAGACCGCGATTACATCGAACGCCACACGCTCGGTTTCGCC
>CAZPZE010000085.1:0-3310 GCA_964590625.1 uncultured Solibacteraceae bacterium | reverse complement strand
CAGCAGTTCGCGTGAATACACACCGACGCCCGAAAGCGCGCTGCCCACGCTGTAAGTTGCGTCCAGTGCTATTCGCAAATACCGAGCGTATCAGGCGCGCGGCGTATCCGCCGTTTCAGCGCCATGCGCCGGCGGATGCCCGTACTCCTTCAGCTTGCGATAAAGCGTCGTGCGCCCGATCCCCAGCAGATGCGCCGCCATGCTGCGATCCCCGCGCGTGTAAGCCAGCGCCTGCTCGATCGCCCTCCGCTCCACTTCCTGCAGCGGCAGCACCGCGCCGCCGGCCGATCCGACTGCCGCCGCCATCGTGCGAATCTGCGCGCCTTCCGGACGCCACCCATTCATCACGTTCGTCGGCAGATCGCTGAAATGCAGCACGGGCCCCGAGTTGAACGCCATCATGCGGTCCATGCAGTTCTTCAGCTCCCGCACATTCCCGGGCCAGTCGTAGCGCTGAATCCCCTCCATCGCCTCCGCGGCAATCACGTAACGACGGCCGCTCATCGAAAGAAAACGATCCACCAGCATCGGAATATCTTCCTTCCGCTCGCGCAGCGGCGGCAGCGTAATCCGAACCACGTTGAGCCGATGGAACAGATCCTCGCGGAACCGCCCCACCGCCACCTCGCGCTGCAGGTCGCGATGCGTCGCCGCCACCACCCGAATATCCACGCGGATTCTCTGCAGTGAACCCACCGGACGGAACTCCCGCTCCTGCAGCACGCGCAGCAGCTTCACCTGCATCTCGAGCGGCAGATCGCCGATCTCGTCGAAAAACGCCGTCCCACCGTTCGCCAGTTCAAGCAGCCCGCGCTTCGCCTCACCCGCCCCGGTGAATGCGCCCTTCGTATGCCCGAAAAGCTCGCTCTCCATCAGCGGACCCACCAGCGACCCGCAATCGATCGGCACAAAGTGCCCCCGCGGCGCGTTATCGAACAACTCCCGCGCCGCCACCTCTTTCCCCGTACCGCTCTCTCCCTGAAACAGGACCGGCGTCCGGTTCTCGCTCAGCTTCGCCAGCTGGCTTCGGATCTGAATGACGCGCTGCGAACGCCCGAGTAATGGCATAACGCAGAGGTAGTTCCAAAATGGGAAAAAATTCTCAACTCTTATTTGCGTTCGCAACGTAGGGCGGGCTTTCGCCCGGCGTACCCGTCCCGTTCCCCGCGAACTACTGATCCAGCCGGACCACAAACGCTTCCGGCACCCTCTGCTCACGTCGAATCTTCTGCGCGAGCGTCTCTGCCGCTTCCGGCGTCGGCGCCGCCCCGGCCAGCACCCGCCACATCGGCGGATTCCCCGCCCGCAGCACTTCCTTCGCCGCCCCGTACTCCGTCGTCATGCGCTCCCGCATCCGGTCCGCATTCGCACGCTCGCGGAACGCACCCACCTGTACCCCGAACTCTCCCGCCGCCGCGCTCGCCGGCGTCGAAAGAATCGTCAGCTCCACCGGACCAAACCCCGGCCCGATCAGATCAATCGCCCGCGCCGCCGCATGCGAAAGGTCGATAATCCGCCCCGCCACAAACGGCCCGCGGTCGATAATCCGCACATCCACCGTCTTATCGTTCTTCACGTTCCGCACGCGCACCATCGTCTGGAACGGCAGCGTGCGATGCGCCGCCACCATCGTTTCCATGTCGTAGATTTCGCCGTCCGCCGCCGCGCGCCCGTCGTAGGGCTTACCGTACCAGCTCGCAATACCGGTCTCCACCGTGCCCGGCGGTGGCGCCGCTTCCGGTGATGGTGCCGGACGACGGCTCGCTGCCGGTCCGGTCCCTGCTCCCGGCGCCGGAGGCGGCGGCACCGGAATCTTTGGCTTCTTGTGACAGCCCGCGGCCAGCAAACAGGCGCAGAAC
The DNA here is from genome assembly GCA_964590625.1 of uncultured Solibacteraceae bacterium. Lineage (GTDB taxonomy): Bacteria > Acidobacteriota > Terriglobia > Bryobacterales > Bryobacteraceae > BOG-234. The sequence continues at coordinate 1,451 of CAZPZE010000085.1, read as the reverse complement.
GCGAGCACGGCAAACCGGTTCACTCGTCCTATCCTATCGCCCGATTTGCAATAGAATGGATTCCGTGAAAGTCACCCGCCGTCAATTCGAAAAAATCGCCGCTGCGGCGGCTGTCGCCTCCACCGCCACCAATGCCAGATCGCAAACCGCAAAAGGAGCAACTCCCACGTCCAAATACACCGGCGCACTCGATGGCTTCGAAGACAAAATCAACGTCGAAGAGTTCGATCCCGTCCGCTACACTCTCGGTCTCCACGACGCTGCCCCGATGCAGCTCGCCTTCAAACCCGGTACGCGCCAGCAAACCGAAGAGTGGCAGAAGAAGCTGGCGGCGAAAGTCACCGAACTGATCGGCGGCTTCCCGCAACAACGCACGCCGCTCAACGTGAAAACGCTCGAAGTCCGCGACTTCCCCACTTACCGTCGCGAAAAATTCGTCTTCTACAGCCGCCCGGGCGTTCCCGTCCTCGGCTACCTCCTGCTTCCGAAAGCAGCGAAGACGCCGGCGGCCACCGCCATCTGCGTTCCTGGCCACGGCCGCGGAGTCGACGACATCGTCGGCATCGACGAAAACGGCAACGACCGCACCCAAAAAGTTTTCTACCAATACGACTTCGCTATCCAGGCCGTCGAGCACGGACTCGCCGCCGTCGCCATCGAGCCCATGGCCTTCGGCTGCCGCCGCGACGCGCGCAACAAAGCCAAAGGCCTCGGCCAGAGCGCCTGCCAGCCCGTCGCCGGATCCGCGCTCCTCCTCGGCCAGACCATGATCGGCTGGCGCGTCTATGACGTCATGCGCACCATCGACTGGATCGAAACCCGCCCTGAGCTCGATTCCAAACGCGTCGGCTGCATCGGCATCTCCGGCGGCGGGACCTGCACGCTCTTCTCCGCCGCGCTCGAGCCGCGTATCAAAGTCGCCTACGTGAGTGGATACCTCAACAAATTCCGCTCCTGCATCATGAGCATTTCGCACTGCATGGATAACTACGTCCCCGGCATGCTGAACTGGGCCGAAATGTATGATGTCGCCGGACTCATCGCGCCCCGCCCCTTCTTCTCCGAAGCCGGCGAGAAAGACGACATCTTCCCCATCGCGGCCAGCATCGAAAGCTTCAACCGCCTGAAGAAGGTCTACGAAGTCTTCGGCGCCGCTGACGAAGCCCAGCAGGAAACCTTCCCCGGCCCTCACAGCTTCTGGGGCAAAAAGGGACTGCCGTTCATCGCCGAAAAACTGAACGCCTGACGCGCTGGGTACGGAAGCACTTCATATACTGAAGGATTCCCATGTCCCAGCTCAACAAAATCAGTTCCCGCATCACTCAGCCGAAATCGCAGGGCGCATCCCAGGCCATGCTCTACGCCACCGGCATGCAGCCCGCCGATATGGACAAAGCGCAGGTCGGCATCTCCAGCATGTGGTTCGAAGGCAACCCCTGCAACATGCACCT
>CAZPZE010000084.1:0-3579 GCA_964590625.1 uncultured Solibacteraceae bacterium | reverse complement strand
CCCACAGTTCTGACGCTGGGACTCTACGGTTTCTTTTATTACCTGCAGAGCTACTCGGCGGACCAGACGATGATTCAGCGCTATCTCACGGCAAAGTCGGATCGCGATGCGATACGCGGCGTGGTGCTCGGTTCCCTGCTCTGCGTGCCGGTGTGGACGCTGTTCATGCTGATCGGCTCGCTGTGCTGGGCGTATTACCGGATCACGGCAGAAGCGATTCCGGCGTATGCGTCGAAGAGCGATCAGGTGTTTCCGTATTTCATTACGCAGCATGTGCCGCCGGGGCTTGCCGGGCTGTTTCTCGCGGGGTTGTTCGGCGCGGCGATGGCGAATCTGTCGTCAGACTTCAACAGTCTTTCGGCCGTGTTCGTGGAGGACTACTATCGTGTGTGGCGGCCGGAAGCGGACGATCAGCGGCGGCTGCGCGTGGGCAAGATCGTGGTCGGCGTCTGTGGAACGATCTGCGTCGTGATTGCCATCGTGCTGGCGCAAAGCAGCGGGAGCGCGCTTTCGCTCTGGTACACGGTATCGGCGATTGTCTCCGGCGGATTAGTGGGGCTGTTTCTGCTGGCGTTTCTGGTGCCGCGCGCGAGCGCGCCCGCCGCGTATATCGCGATCACCGGCTGCGTGGCGTTTACCGGCTGGGCGACGCTGAATCCGAGCGAATTCGGATTGCACACTTACATGATTGGCGTGATCGCGCATCTCATCGTGCTGGGCGGCGGCGCGGCGGCGAGCCTGGTGTTTCCGAATCGCGATGCAGTGAGCCGCGAACTCACGCTGCAGGGCTGGCTGCGGCGGAATGGCAATCAGCGTGCTGCTGCACACACAGCCGGGAATGCGCCGTGAGACGCCGATTGCCGCAGCGATTCTGATCACCGCTCTCACGGGCTGCGGACCTCACGCTCTCGATTCGAAAGATCTCTCTTCCAGCCTTCACGCGACGGCATCGCTTGCGGCGGAGACGGACGTCTTCATCCAGTACGTGCAGAGTGGGCAGGCTTCGCCGACCTTCGCACGCACGCATGCGGATTACCTCGCGCGCGAACTCGACGATGAGCGGGAGACGCTCGATGCCGCGCGTGTGGATGCCCGGCTTCGCCCTGCGTTGACTCTTTGCCGCGCGCAGCAGGATCAGCTCGGTCTGGAACTCGGGCGGCTGGAGCTGGCGCTGCAGAATCCCGATCAACTGGCGCAGATCGCCGCGCGCGTCCGCAACATCGGCACGGCTGTCTCGCAGGCGCGCGCGAGTCTATGAAAAAGCTCCTCGGACTCACGTTCGGGATCATGACCGCGCTCGGGGGCTTTCTCGATTTCGGTCAGATTGTTTTCACGATGCAGGCGGGCGCACTGTTCGAGTACCGGCTGTTGTGGGCCGTGGCGCTGGGGACTTTCGCCATCATTGTGTACATGGAGATGTGCGGGCGCGTGGCGGTGGTGGCGCACGAGCCTGTGCTCTCGGTAGTGCGGACCTGCTTCGGCGATCGATGGGGGCTGGTGACGCTGATCGCCTCGCAGCTGCTGACGGTGATCACGTGCGCGGCGGAACTCGGAGGGTCCGCGATTGTGCTGCATCTGCTGACGGGGTGGTCGGGCAAGTTGCTGACGATCGGGGTGACGGCGATGATCGGCGCGTCCGTTGCGCTGCTGCGGTTTCAGTGGATCGAACGAAGCTACGGCCTTGCGGGGCTGGCGATGCTGGTGTTCGCGGTGGCGGCGGTTTCGCTGCATCCGGACTGGCACGCGGTTGTGAGAGGGTTGGAGCCGCGGCTCACGGCCGGCAATTCCGTGGGGAATTCGTCTTACTACTATTTCGCGGTCGGGATTTTCAGCGCGATGCTGATGGAGTACGAAGTTCAATTCTATTCATCGGGCGCGATTGAAGAAGACTGGAAGGTGAAGGATCTGCCGGAGAATTTTCTTGTGGCGGGATTCGGATCGGTGCTTGGTGGACTGCTGACGGTTGCGCTGGTGATTGCGGCGGCGACGGTGTTCGCGCCGCGGGGAATTTTTCCGGTTTTGCTCAGCACGACGATGCTGCCCGCCGCGCTCCCGCTGGGCGAAGCCGGCTTGATGCTGGCGCTGGCGGGAACGCTGGCGTGTCTGACGGGCGCGGCTGTGGAGACTTCCATGTCGAGCGCGTACAACTTCTGCCAGTTTTTCAATTTGCCGTGGGGCAAAAGCCTGCCGGCGAAGAAAGCGCGGGTGTTCACGGCGATCTGGGCAGGGACGCTTGCGGTGGGAGCCCTGACGGTCCTGGCAGGCGCGCGGCCGCTCACGCTCGTGAACATCTCGGTGATTTTCGGAATGGTGCTGATGCCGCTGACTTATTACCCGATTCTGCGAACGGCGATGGACGCGGGCGTGATGGGCAGGCATGTGAACCGCAAGATCGATACGGTGATGGGCGGCGCGGTGCTGGTGCTGATTGTGGCAGCTGCCGCCGCGGCGATTCCGCTGATGATCGTGACGCGGTCGGGAACGCCGTAAGCCCAATGATGATATCCGCAACAGATCAAGAACAACGATTAGTCAGCGCCGAAATATGAACCAAAAAAGTGGATAAAACGACTTTTTACCGAAATGCAGACAAGATCAGGATAATATCGATGAGTGGGATCCCGGGATGAGGATATTCAGAAGGTTCGTAAGGCTGAGTTGCGGCGCGGATCTCGACGCAGGCCGCTCGACGAAGAAGCACTCGAGAGATATCGAAAACTGAAAGCCGCGATCGATTGTGTCTACAACGAGGGCGGAACGATCGATGATCTGAAAGCAGTCATGCTTGCATTCGGGCTGACACCGAATTCGCCTGCGTGGCAGGAGACGATCCGCGTGTGGCGCGACGTGACCGAATAGACTCCACAATGTGCTCCGCAGCCGTGATCCGTTCCTGCTGTTCTTCGACGGACATGGTTTGCAGATGAGTCCAGAGGAGGTCCGTGAGGTCTTGCGCCGCACGCTTACGCGATCTGACCTTACCGGCCACCTTCGGACCAGAGGTTTTCGCATTCGATGCACGGCTCATATTGTGATTTTATCACGGTTCGGAAAGTGAGCCTTGACAATGTCCGGAAAAGCGTATGCAGCCGTCAACTGCCGTGCGAGGCTGCGGTGATGGGATCTACGGCAGGATCCGCAGCGGGTCGGGTGGCGGTTCCGGCGGCGCGGTTATGCTGGCCCAGGCGCGGCCGACGCGAATGGAGCCACGGAACAGCACGCCGATTGGAATCACGCCGGCGAGTTTGTGATCGGCGATCGCGGCGAGCCCCATTGAGGCGACGCATCCGCACGCGGAGCAATCCGGCTCGCCGCCGTACTGGCAGGGAGTGACTTTCGTTTTCAGATCGGCTGACAGCACTTGCGTCGTCAGCGCGAAGACGCACTCGCTGGGACCGGAAGGCGGCGTTGCAAACTGGCGGACCAGTCCCTCCGGCATATCGAGCTTCGGAAATTCTTTCCGCAGAACAAGCATATCGGCGATAGCCTGTGCACGATCCGCAGGCGTGAGCATCTCGGGCAGATTGTCGCCGCGCTGCGGGGTGAACAAACTGAGCCAGATTTTGCGAATTTCCTGCC
>CAZPZE010000083.1:0-2099 GCA_964590625.1 uncultured Solibacteraceae bacterium | reverse complement strand
CATCAATCAGGAAAGCGCCGCGTTCACGATTTCCTGCACCATCTGCTCGTAGCTCAGCCCAGCCGCTTTCGCCGATTCCGCAAAATCATCCTCCGGCCCCAGCGCCGGATTTGGATTCGCCTCGATCACGAACAATTCGTTATTCGATGACAGCCGGAAGTCCATCCGCCCGAAACCTCGAATCCTCAGCCACGAATAGGCGTTGCGGGCGATTTTCCGCAGCTCTTTATCCACCTCTTCCGTCAGCGGCGCCGCTGGACCGTTGGTGATTCCCCACTTCGTACGGTACGCTTCATTCCACTTCGCGTGCGAGGTCGCGAACTTCGGCTCATCGTCCGGCATCCCCCCGAAAAAAATCTCGCGCGGCGGAAACACCTGCCGCCGCCGGTTTCCCAGAACGCTGACATAGATCTCGCGCCCATCCACGTATTCTTCGACCATCGCATCCGCATTGAATTTGCTGTGGAGAAAACGCATGCGATCGATCGCTTCCTTCTCGTCGCGAACGAAGGAAGCCTTCGCGATACCGTCGGACGAATCCAGCCCCACTGGCTTGACGAATGCCGGATAGACAAACCGCTGCAGGCGGCGCAGGGGCGACTTCACATGCGAAACCAGAAAACGCGGCGAACGCACGCGGTGATGCGAGAGAACCTCGCGAGCCAGCGCTTTGTCCTTGCAGAGCAGCAGCCCCTCCTGGCCCGAACCCGTGTACCGGACCCTCATCAGGTCGAGCAGCGCGGGAATATTCGGCTCGAGCGCGCGGTCAAACCGGAAGGATTCGCACTGGTTAAACACCAGATCCGGCGCGAACGACGTGATCCGGTTCACGATATCCTGCACGCTGTCGAACACGGCCATTGTCTGAACTTCATGCCCCAACTGCTGAAGGCTGCGGAAGATGTTCGCCTCCGCGGGTTTGTCCTCCTGCAGAAACATTTCTTCGGTGTAGACCAGGTCCGGTGAAACGGGGCAGGCGACATCGAAGAGGAGCAGGATCTTCATGGTTCAGACGGAGCGTTTGAATTTCCCTGTATAGAGATGGTTCGTCACCAGAGCCGAAAGATACGCGGCCAGCTCCATGTGCAGTGTCACGGTATCGCGCGGCGAGGGCAGCCGCAGCGCCTGACATCGCAAAGTGAGCTTTCGCAGGAGCATGTCGACCGTGTACTTGCGCTGGCCGGTCCATTGCACGAGCGCCGTGATCAGCGCAGCCCGATGGCGGCGCATCGCGCGCGCCGCCGAGTCGGAGCCGGCCTCGCCTTTCAGGAAGATCGTACGCAAATCGGCATCGTAGAAGTCCTGGAAGTCTTCGGCGTAGAGCTTGCGGCGGGCGGCGTAATGACGGGCCAGCGTCTTCCGCAGCCGGCGCACCTCGGACATCCGCCGGCCACGCCGGATTTTCGGCGGCGTGGATGCGGCTTCCTGCATCAGCCTGTCCACATATTCGATCTTGGCGAGCGCCTTCCAGCCGTGATAGCGCTTGCGCAGTTCATCCATCGGCGCCGAGAGCCAGACGGCAAACGTCTCGGCAAAATCCTCATCCGGATGCGCCTGCGCATACCAGTTGGGCAGATGCCGCACAAAACTGTGGCTGTACGGCCGCGGCGTGTAGGTCTCCGGCTTATAGCTGGCTTCCGGATTACCGAAGATCTCTTCCCACTCCTCGCGTTTCGAAAATTCCCAGGCATGATCGAGCGCATGGCCGCACTCGTGTCGCAGAAGATTCATGCAGGATTCCGGGGTGCCGCCTTCCACTTCCATCATCTGGTGCAGTTCCAGCGCCCGCAGCCTTGGATGTGCCAGATAGAACGGAATGGCGATTGCCGGCACGCCATCCGGAGAGAACCACTCGTCGCCCAGATAGCAATCCGGAAAGAAGGCGAGGCCCCGCGCGGCGAGCTCCGACCGCAATTGCTGAACCGGCGCCTCAAGTTCGGACGCCTCCAGGCGCAGCCCGAGGTCGCAGAACCGCATCGCGAGAAGCTCGTCGTCTTTGAAAGCGGCCCACGGCGGCGCGGGCGCGCCTGGCGCCTGTTCCGGGGCATCTGCGCCTTCCATCGCATTCATGCTATCGCGAAGCGATGCCTGCTGTCCCG
>CAZPZE010000082.1:0-5698 GCA_964590625.1 uncultured Solibacteraceae bacterium | reverse complement strand
ATCTGCCAGCCGGTCTTATCGACTGCTTTATCTTCCGTCACGCGGAAGAGACTACATGAGTAAACTTCCTTTGATGAAACTATTTTCATAACTGGTAAGATCCCCGGAGATGTCAGCGCCGAAGCGTTTGCGCGAAGCGCTCCGCTGTGTAAGTGTTGAGCACGTCATCGGCCGTGAGACCGCCGCGGCGCGCCGTCAGGATGCCGTAGCGCATGTTGTGGAGGTGCTTCGGATGGTGCGCGTCGGTTGAGACGATGAACTTCGCACCCTTCGCTTTCGCCGCGCGTACGTGCGTCGCACTGAGATCGAGACGCTCCGGGCTTGCGTTGATTTCCATCGCGACGCCGCGACGCACGGCTTCGTCAGCGACTTTATCGAAATCGAATGGAAACGGCTCGCGATGCAGCAGAAGGCGTCCGGTGGGATGGCCGAGCGCGGTTACGTGCGGGCATTCGAGCGCCTTCAGCAGCCGATCGGTCATGGCGCTGGACTCGAGATTCATCATGTTGTGGATGCTCGCGATCACAATATCGAGCGTCGCCAGCGCATCCCAGGCGAGATCGAGAGCGCCATCGCGGAGGATGTCGCATTCCAGCCCGGCGAAGATGCGGATTCCCAGATCGCCGCGCTCGTTGATCTTCCGGACAGTCTCGGCGAAATCGACCACGCGCTTTTCGTCGAGCCCGAAATTCATCGCCTGGGCTTTCGAATGGTCGGTGATGGCGATGTAGTCGTAGCCGAGTGCGCGGGCCGCCTGCGCCATTTCTTCGAGAGTCGCGCGGCCGTCGGTCGCGGTGGTGTGCATGTGGAGATCGCCGCGGATATCAGTTTGCTCGATCAGTTTCGGCAGGCGATGCGTTTCCGCCAGTTCGATCTCGCCCTGATTTTCGCGAAGCTCGGGCGGAATCCAGTCGAGCCCCAGCATTCCGTAGACGCCTTCTTCGCTTTCGCCGGCGACGCGTGAGTTGTCATCCAGACGGAAGAGGCCATATTCGTTCAGGGTGAAGCCCATTTTGAGCGCACGCTGGCGCAGGGCGATGTTGTGCTCCTTGCTGCCGGTGAAGTATTGCATCGCCGCGCCGAAGCTCTCATGTTCGAGCGCGCGGACATCGATCTGAAGACCCTCGCGTCCGACGCGGACGCTGGTCTTGTTCACACCACGGCCCAGAACTTCGTTGACGCGCGGATGCTGGGCGACGCGATCGAGTACTGCTGCCGCGTTGGGGCCGGTAACCAGGAGATCGATATCGCCGATGGTTTCCTTGCCGCGCCGCAGGCTGCCGGCTGCTGCCACGATCTCAAGCCCTCCGATTTCGCGGATGTAGCTCATCATTTCGTTCGCGGCGTTGTCGGCGAAGTTCAGGTGGAATCGTCCGCTGTGCTCGCGCATCTGGGCGATCCCGCGCAGAACTTTCTCTTCGAGCTTTGCGCCCATTCGCGGAAGGTCGCGAAGCTTTTGGTCCTTGCAGGCCTGTTCGAGTTCGTCGACCGTTTTAACGCCCAGGTGCTCGAACAATACCGCGATGCTCTTCGGGCCGAGTCCCTGAATCTTCAGGAAGTCGAGCGCGGCCGGCGGAAACTTCTGGAGGAGTTCGTCGCGGCGCTCGCAACTGCCGCGCTTGTTGATCTCGGCGAGCACCGCAGCCAGGCCTTTGCCGATGCCCGGCACGTCCGTGATCTTTGCCTCGGGGTTGGCGAGAATATCCGAAATGCGCTCGGTATAGCCTTCGATCACGGAAGCGCCGTTGCGATAGCTGCGGATGCGGAAGCCATCGTCGCCGGCGATCTCCATCAGATCGGCGGTCTCATACAGGATGCGCGCGTACTCACGATTTTCCAATCGTTTTCAGTTTAGCTTTGGGAAACTTGTGCCCGAAGCGCTTGAGGTCAATCTTGTCGCCCGCGATGATGACGCCTTCCGAACGCAGCCGCAGGCGCTGCTCGAGTCCGTTTTCGCCAGTGAGGCGGATCTTGCCGCCCGCGCCGATCACGCGATGCCACGGAACGTTCGAAGCCGTTCGCAGAGCCCATACTACCTGGCGCGCCGCGCCTGGATGCCCGCTTGCGGCAGCGACCTCGCCATACGTGGAAACGCGGCCTTTTGGGATTTTGGCGACAGTGCGCAGGATCTTGTCGAACACTGGTCAGTTCTCCGCCGGAATTTTTTCCGCGTGATCCACCACGATCGAATCCAGCGGGCCATGGCGGGATTCGAGTTTCAGACCGAGTTGCTCCTGCACGGCGGCGAAGAGCGAGGGCGCGTTGCTGGAATCAGGAGGCGCGGCGTCGGCAACGCCGCTTCCCGGCGCCCAATGCAACTCGATCTGGTATTCGCCGGTGAGACCAGTCTGGTCGATAACGATCTGGTGTTCGAGCCGCGAGAGCAGTGACGCCACCAGACCCATCGTCGCGCGGTTGCCTTTCAGGTGTCCGCCCCCGCCGCTGTTGTTGCGTTCCTGCGAGGTGTCGGCGGGCGTCATTTTGATATCGCCTTTGCCGCGAACGAGCGCCAGGTACTTCATCGTCTTGTCCTCGTGATGGAGGACGACGCCCATCCGTTCCGCGAGGAGCGTCTGGACCATCTGCATCACGAGATCGTGCGGCGGGTTCGGCGGAATGGCGGCTTCGATGTCGTAAAGGTCTGTGCGTGACCACAGCCAGCCGGGGCCGGAAATCTGCTCGTCCGAAACCAGACCGTAAGCGTACTTGAGGCAATCGCTCAGCGTGACGTTGGTCATGTAAAAGCGCGAGCCTTTCACGAGGCCGAGCGTGATCGGATAATTTCCCGTGGGCGGCGGCGCCTGTTTCAGCGTGGACGCTTCGAAATGCGGAGGCTCTGCAGCGCCGGCGGGAAGGCCGGCGAGCAGCAACAGCGCCGCCGCAATCGCGTACTTCATGACGTCCTGAACCTCTCGTCGATCTCCACCTGATAGCCGCTCGCGAGACGATTCGTCTCATTCGCCATGCCGGTCACCGCCATCAACTCCGCGAACATCTCATCGGTCATGCCGGCCTTGCGCGCGGAAGCCGTGTGCGAGGCAATGCAGTAGCCGCACTGATTCGTGGCGCTCACCGCGACGTAGATCATTTCTTTCGTCAGCGGATCGAGCGCGCCCGGTTTCATGATCTCCTTAATGCTCTCCCACGTTCGCCGCAGCGTCACGGGATCGTGCGCCAGCGCTTTCCAGAAATTGTTGATCCAGTCCGTCCTGCGCGTGGCCATGATGTCGTCATAGACGGCCCGCACCTCGGGCGATGCGTCTGCGTATTCCACAAATCCCAGCGTTGCCATCAGATTTGCCCCCATTCCTTCTGTTGTTCAAGATCCAGCAGGTAGCCTTTCTTCCCGACGTTCATGGCTGAAGTTTCGCCGATCTTGTCCTGCGCGCCCGCTGCTTCGTGGATATGGCCGCAGAAGAAATAGCGCGGCTGTTCGCGCTCGAGAAAGGCGCGCATGGAGCGGCTGCCGGCGTGTTTCAGATTCGTGATGCGATCGAGCATGGTGCCGAACGGCGGTGCGTGGCAGATGGCGATCATCGGCTTGAGACCGTCGAACGCGTGCAGGCGCTGCTCCAGTTCTTCTTCGGAGTATTCGCCGGGCGTATCGAAGGGCGTCGGATTCGAATAGCCGAGTCCGGCCACTTCAAATTCGCCGATTTGGATACGCCCGCCGTGAAAATTGTGGAAGCCGAATTTCGTGCAGAACTCCTCGATCTGCTCGACGGATTCGTGATTGCCCGGGATGACGTAAAGCCGATCCGCGCGCGGCTTCATGAGTTCGCCCATCGCATCGAGCCTCCGACCCCAGTTCACCAGATCGCCCGCGCAGAAGTAATAATCGGCTTCGGTCGCCATCAGGCGCTGCAGCGCGGCGCCGTCGCTGTGGATATCGGAAAAAATCAGCAGCTTCACTGTCTCATCATAAGATCGAAAGTGTGATCGATCAGGTGGCCGTAGCGGTTGGCGATCGGAATCGAATCGGCGTCGCCGTCTCGGGCGGAGCGGATTCGGTTTTCCTGCTGACCGCGCTTCAGGAACTCGGAGTTGTTGTGGCTGTGGTGCACGTCAACCACCAGCTTCGCGGTGTGGAGTCCGACGCGGATGAGGCGTTCGTACGGGATCTGGCGGCTGCAAAGAATCTTCCGTTCCACACGGCATCACTTCCGCCAGCGCCCGGCAATATCGAGCAGGAGGCGCGGCGGCTTCGCTATGAATTTTTCGCAAAGGCGATCGCAAATGGAATCTGTTCTTATGTCGCGACCGGCCATACCCTGGACGATCAGGCTGAAACCGTGCTGTTCCGTTTTCTTCGCGGCTCGGGGGCGGCGGGACTCAGTGGAATCCGGCCCGAGACGGAATCCGGCCTGATCCGCCCGCTGCTTGGCCTCCGCCGCGCCGCCATCCGGGAGTGGCTGGCCGAACGGGGCATCGCCTGGCGGGAAGACGCCTCGAATTCTGATATCTCGTTCCGACGCAACCACATTCGCCGTGAAGTTTTGCCGGTTCTCACGGATCTGAACCCGTCGCTCACGGAACTGCTGGCCTCCACCGCCACCTGGGCGCAGGGAGAAGAGGCTTACTGGGCAGCCGAGATCGCCCGGCTTGAGCCGATCTACCTGAAGACGGCCCCGGAGACGGCTTTCATCGAAATCGGGCCGTTCAACGAACTGCCGGTCGCCGTCCAGCGACGTCTTTTGCGCCGCGCTATGGAGCACGTCCGTGGCAATCTGCGCACTATCGGCTTCCAACATGTGGAATCTGCGCGGAAGCTGATGTCCACCCGGGAGGGTTCGGGCCGCATCCAGTTGCCAGATCTGGATGTCTATCGTTCGTTTGATCTCCTCCGGATCACGCCGCAGCGTTTTGACGCCCGGATTGAGCGTAACTTCTCTGTTCCCATGAAAATTCCGGGTGAAACCACAGTTGACGCTCCTTTGTTAACCATTGGGATGGAACTCGTCGACCGGTCCGGCGTATATAATGGTGGGGTGAATGCTCTGGACCCGGCGAAATGCCGGGGTCAGTTGCATCTTCGCAACTGGCGGCCAGGAGACCAGTTCGAGCGGCCAGGGCATCCGGGAGCAGCGGTGAAAATCAAGACGCTGTTTCAGGATTATCGGGTTCCGCTGTGGGAAAGGCGCACGTGGCCCGTAATTGTGATGGGCGATTCGATCGTTTGGACCCGGCGATTCGGTCCAGCCCGGCAGTTCGCGGCGACGGCGGAGAGCGAATCCATCCTTCTGGTGAAGGAGCGGTGCCGTTAGAATCAAAACGGCTTTTTTGGCGTCTAACGAGATAGAGCGGACGTGAGTCGTATATAGAGGTGCTGTGAACTCCAACGTTAAAACAATCATTTTCTGGGTTGTGGTGGCCTGTATGGCCGTCCTGCTGTGGGCCGTTGTCAATCATGGCCATGGCAAGAATGACCGGGCCCTTAATTTCACGGACTTCCTGAACTCCGTCGACGCCGGCGAAATCAAGACCGCGAATATCGATACGACCCAGGTCAAGGGCGATTTCACCAACGGCCGCGACTCCTATCACACCGTTATCCCCGGTGCTTACCCCGAGCTCTACACGAAGCTGCGCGAGAAGAACGTCACCATGACGTTCAGCGATTCGTCGGCCAGCGGCTGGCTGTCGATGCTGGTCAACTTCTCGCCGATCATTCTGGTGGTCGGGTTCTGGATTTTCATGG
>CAZPZE010000081.1:0-5492 GCA_964590625.1 uncultured Solibacteraceae bacterium | reverse complement strand
AACGTTTTCTTCCACGGCTCCACGCAGACGCACCAGCTGTCGCCAGCTTTCAATCCCGGAAAGCCCCATTCCGGACGCGGCGTGATCAAATCGTTCCCAATGGATGCCTGATGGCTGAGAAAAGCGTCGGTCATGACGACGCAAACTACGTGCCGCCCGCGATCATCGACGCCCGAATTACATTTGCCGTCCCGATAGAATCCCGTCAGCGGATCCGTGCAGCAGGTCTGCAGAACTCCTCCGAGTACGTTTTTAACCATAAGCATTCATTAGATCACCGAGGGTATATACTCCAGGCATGAATCGCCGACACATGCTCACCACGCTGGCCGCCGTGCCCGCAGCTTCTCTTCTCCGCGGCCAGTCTGCGCCGCCCGCTGCGCCGGTCAGCCATCTCAAGCCCGGACTCGTGGCGTATTCCTATCGCACCGCGCTCGCGGCGAAAAAGATGACCTATGAGGACATCATCCACATGGCCTCCGACTGGGGTCTCTCCGGCGTGGATACAACGGTCTACTGGCTGGATACGAGTCCGCATGCCCTCGCGAATCTCCGGAGAACCGCATTCAAGGCCGGGATCCAGCTCTACAACGCGGGCGCGCGCATCCAGCTCGCGCAGCCCACGAAGGAAAAGCAGGATGCCCAGGTCGAGGAAATCAAGAAGTGGGTCGATGTGGCGGATGCCATCGGCGCCAGCCACGTGCGCGTATTCGGCGGCCCGATTCCCAAAGGCGCGACGGAAGAGCAGGCGATCGGCTGGGCCATCGAAGTGTTGAAGCGAGGATCCGAGTACAGCGGCGACAAAGGGATCATCCTCGGCGTGGAAGACGACGGCGGCCTGAGCGCGACGGCGCCGCCCACCATCGCGATCGCAAAGGGCGCGGATTCGCCCTGGGCCGGCATCAATGCCGATTCGGGCAATCTGCCGAAGAACGGCTACACGGAGTTCCCCACCCTGCTGCCTTATGCGACCAGCATCCACTTCAAGACCATGGTTTCCGATGAAAACGGTAAGAAGATTCCGGCCGACTGGCCGCGTCTTCTCTCGTTGATTGCGAAGTCCGGCTACCGCGGATTCGTGGGACTGGAATACGAGAGCAACAACGCCGAGGCCGATGTACCGGGGCTCTGCGCGAAGTTGCGCGAATTGACCGCGAAGGCCACGGCATAGACTGGGAAACAATCTATGAGACCACTTTCCAGAAGAGAGTTCATGGCGGTTGCCGGCGCGGCGGCCGCGGCGGCTAAGAACGCGTTCGGCAATCCGTTCGGGATTCCAATCGGCTGCCAGACGTATCCGGTGCGCGCGAACCTGCAGAGCGATTTCCCCGGCACTATGAAGATGCTGACGGACGCCGGCTTCCAGCGCATCGAGCTGTGCTCGCCCTGGGGCTATCGTGAGTTCAACGGACTCCAGCAGTTCAGCGGCAAGGAACTGAAGCAGAAGCTGGCCGATATGGGTCTCGAGTGCCACAGCTGCCACTTCGGCATGCGCGAAATGCGCCAGAACCAGGAAGAGCGCATAGCCTGGGCGAAAGAAGTGGGGATGACGCAGATGGCGGTCGCAAGTCTGGGCGGTCCGCGCAATCCCACCATGGATGACGTGAAGAAGGCTGCCGACGAATACAACAAGATCGGCGAGAATGCCCGCAAGGCCGATATCTGGCAGGCGCTCCACAATGAAAACTTCGAGACGGCGAACGTCGGCGACCGGAAAGTCTACGACGCGCTCTTCGAGCTGCTCGATCCGAAGCTGGTGAAGTTCCAGTTCCAGGTTTCCACCATCGCGGAGGGCTTCGATGCGGCGGAGTATTTCAACAAATATCCGGGGCGTTTCATCTCCATGCACTGCCAGGGATGGAATGCCGACGCGAAGCAGCAGGTGGCGATCGGCTCGCCGCAGGACTCGCTCGACTGGAAGAAGATTTTCTCGGCGGCGAAGACAGGCGGCGTCCAGAATTACTTCGTCGAGATGGCGTACGATCTCATGAAGGCGAGCGTGCCGTATCTGAAGTCGCTGCAGGTTTAAGCAGGAACCGGCGGGCGGCGAGCACCACGTCGCAGCAAACCAGGAAATCGAGCAGCGCGTTGAAGAGCGTCAGGTGGCGTCCGCCGTCTGCGCCGTCCAGCATGCAGATGGCGAATTCCGCCGCGAGCGCCGTCGTGATGATCGCGAGCAGCATGTAAAGGCGCGGCTCGGGTGGCGCGAAAGTCCAGGCGAAGACGATCACGGCGATAATCCAGAGCCCGTAGAGGATCGGCCGCGCGTCGAAGAGCGCGTCCTTCAGCGCCGGCCACAGCGTGAAGAAATGGCTGATGGCCTGCGGCGGCTTTCCCTCCGATTCTTCGTAATTGCTCAGCCGGTGCGGCACTCCAGCCATACGGATGCGCACGCGGTCCATCGAAGCTTCGTCGAAATTCTCACGCGCGATGATCCACGCAGCCGACGGGTGGCGTAGATAAAGCCGGATCAGTTGCACCGGGCCGAACCACTGGCCGAACTGTTCCTCGTAATCCGGATCACGCAATGGGACGTCTTCCGCGAATGCGACCTCGCCCGAATATTGCGCCCAGGATGTGGGAATCTTCGTTTCTGCGAGATACGCGTGCGGATCGGAGAGCGTGGGCAAAATCCGGTAAAACAGCGCGTTGAAAGTCGCTTCGCCCTGATAGAAGCGCGGCATGGTGGTGAGCGAAATCCACGCGGAGGCGATGATTGCGGCGCTTCCAAACGCGCGAACCAGGATCAGACGGTGGGGGCGAATCCAGAGCGCGGGAATACACAACAGCGCGAGCGGCGCGTGCTGGCCCTTCGAGCCCGCGAGCAGCGCCAGCCAGACCGCCGCGGCTGCAATCCAATACCATCGCGGCGCGCGATCGAGCGCCGTCACAGTAACAGCCGCCAGCGCGCCCGTCAGCGTCGCCAGCGAGAGCGCATCGAAGTAAAGCGTGTTGAACATCGGCACGTAAACCGCGTTGCAAAAGACAACAATCCATGCAACCTGCGCGATGATCGAAAGCTTTGCCGGCACGCGCCGCAACGCGCGCTGCAGCGTAATGAATCCGGCGAAAAAGATCAGCCCATAGACGACCCCCATGTACCGCAGATCGAAATCCGTCTGCGAATGGAAAAGTCCGTTGAGCCACCAGCCGGCGGCGAATGCGGCGTCGTTCGTCGTTCGCATCGGCCAGTCGATACAGGAATCCGCATCGTACGTGTAATGCACCACCGCATAGTCGAAAAACGGCGTCTGATTGGTTTCCACCGGTGCGTAGCAGATATGCCCGAGAATCTTCTCGAAATCGTGATCGTTCGCAACGCTGAGAGCTGGCGGAATAAAAAGCTGCCACACGAGCAGCAGCAGCACAGCGCCCGCAAACGCGAAATCCCAGCGGTCCCGATGGTGGCCCAACACTGTTATATACTTGCACCTGCCTGAAAACGGGGCGGGAGGGGCATATGAAGATGTCGCAAAAATGGATCGCACTCGGTTGCGTGGCAGCCGGGGTTCTTATGGTGACGGTGATCGCGCGAGCGCAGCAACCGGCAGCAGCCGCACCGGCGCCGCTCTACAACACCGTGAAAGCGAAGCTGCTCGCGGGCAAACAGGTGTTCAGTTTTACGCAGTCCACACCTGATCCGGCGGGCTACTGTGAAAAGGCGAAGCACTACGACTTCACGTGGTTTGAGATGCAGCACAGCACTCTCGAATTCCGCGATGTCGAGAAGATGATCGCGGCGTGCCCGCGCGCTGCCGCGACGCCGCTGATACGGCTTCCGGATGCGCAGGAATGGCACATCCAGCACGCCATGGATATCGGATCGCTTGGCGTCGTTGTGCCCACCGTGGATGACGTGGATCGCGCGCGCGAAGCCGCCAAGTGGGTTCGCTACCCACCGGTCGCGCGGCGCAGCGCGGGTGCGGGACAGTACAACATGATCTGGGGCGTGAATGGCATCAACTACCGGAAGACGATCAACGACAACACGCTTCTCGTCGTCATGATCGAAACGCCGACGGGTGTGGCGAACGCGTACGATATCGCGTCCGTGCCAGGCATCGACGTCGTCATCATCGGCAATAACGATCTGAGCTCGTTCTCCGGATATCCGCAGACGGACCCGCACTATCAGGAGATGGTGAAGCAGGTTCATGACGCCACCATCAGAGCCGGTAAAATTTTTGGACAGGCGGCCGCAACGTACGCGACCGGCCCCTATAGCTACGACGCGCGATTCTTCCAGAACGGGCCGTCGAATGACGGATACGTTCCCCCCGCCCGCGGTGGACGTCCGGTCAACGTAAACGCGCCGCCGAAGGGCGAAGAACCGTAAGAAAGAAAGGAAATCGAATTGATGAAGAAGATACTCTCGTGGACCGCCGGGGCGGTCCTGATCACAGCAGCGCTGTTCGCGCAGAAGCCGGGCATCAGCCGCACGATTTTGACGCGCAGGGATATTTCCGTGCCCGGCCGCGAGGCCGTTGTGGCGCGCGTGGAAATCGCGCCCAATGCCTACGCGGGACGCCATACGCATCCCGGCGAAGAGATCAGCTACATCCTGGAAGGCGAGGGCGAAATCCTGATCGAAGGCCAGCCTCCGCTCAGGGTGAAGGCCGGCGATTCATTCATTATCCCCGCAGGCGCGAAGCACGACGCACACAATACGTCATCGCAACCTCTGCGCCTGGTCGGCGTTTACGTCGTCGACAAGAGCAAGCCGATGGCAACGCCGGCGCCGTGATTCACGCGTGTACCATGAGGTTGGAAAGGGCTACATGCGCACACAACCCCTGGGACAAACCGGACTTTCCGTTCCCGCAATCATGCTCGGCGGGAACGTCTTCGGCTGGACGCTGAATGAGGCGGACTCCTTCCGCATTCTCGACGCGGCGTTCGACGCCGGCCTGAATTTCATCGACACCGCGGATATCTACTCCACCTGGGTGCCGGGCAACAAAGGCGGGGAGTCCGAGACGATCATCGGAAAGTGGTTCGCGCGCAGCCGCAGGCGCAATCAGGTCACGATCGCGACCAAGGTCGGCATGGACATGGGCGGCGGCAAAAAAGGCTTGGCCGCGAAGTACATGGAGCAGGAGGTCGAGGATTCGCTGCGGCGTCTGCAGACCGATCACATCGATCTCTACCAGTCGCACGAGGACGACCCATCGGTTCCCCTCGAAGAAACGATGGGCGCCTTCGACGCGATGGTCAAAAAAGGCAAAGTGCGATTCATCGGAGCCTCGAATTACAAGGGCGACCGTCTGCGTGAAGCGATGGAGACGAGCAAGCGCTCGGGATTCGCGGCGTACCAGACGCTGCAGCCCCACTACAACATGATGGATCGCGCGGGATACGAGTCGGACCTCGCGCCAGTGGTGGCGGAGTACAGGCTCGCGGTGATTCCGTATTTCTCGCTTGCGTCCGGATTCCTCACCGGCAAATATCGGGGCTCAGCCGATCTCAACAAGAGCCCGCGCGGCGGCGGCATG
>CAZPZE010000080.1:0-15000 GCA_964590625.1 uncultured Solibacteraceae bacterium | reverse complement strand
TCCCAGGTGATGCGGACGGGCTCGCCGATGGCGACGCGGCCGAGCTCGGGCTCATCGACGTAGACGCGGACTCGCACGGGATCGACCTTGCCGATGGCGCCGAGAAGATCGCCGGGGTGCACGAAGGCGCCCGCGCGAACGGCGAGATCGTAGATCACGCCGGAGATCGGCGCGGTAATCACGTTCTGCGAGAGATGGGTTTTGGCGAGCGCCACCGCGGCGTCGGCGTCGCGTACACGGGCCTGGGCGGCTTCGAGATCGCCTTTGCTGACGAGAGCGGGACGGCGCTTTTCGAGCGCGGCGATCTTGGCGTCGATTTCGCCGACGGCGTCCTGAGCCTGTTTGAGCTCGAAAGTAGTGGCGGCCTGCTTGTTCACCAAACGCTGCAGGGAATCGACAGTGGCCTGCGCGCTTTCCCGCTGGCGGCGAAGCACGGCGATATTCCCTTCGAGATCGGCGATATCGGCGCTGCGGCCGCCTGCGCTGAGAGTACTGAGTTCGGCCCGGGCCTCGGCCGCGCGCGCTTCGGCGGATTGCAGCTCGTCCTGTAAACCGGGCTGGCTGACTTCGGCGAAGACCTGGCCCTGCGCGATGGTATCGCCCTGATGGACGGGCAGGCGGGCGATCATACCCTGGACGGAAGCGTGGACTTCGGCGTAGTCCTGCGGTTCCACTTTGCCGTTGGTGGAGAGGTTGTTCGCGATCTTCTGGCGAACGGCTTTGGCGAAGGGCACGGTCGGCGGCGTGGTGCGGACCTTATAGACCCACCAGCCGAGGACGGCCACCGCGACCAGGACGACAGCGAGGATGATCTTTTTCAAGCCGACGCCGCCCCGTCCCGCGCCGCTGCGGGAGCAGCACAGTAGTCAAAAAGCAATTGCCATTCGGCGAGCTGGACGCGCTTCGCCAGGTCTTCATTCTTTGTGCCGGGCGCGGATTCGCAGAACACGGCGAAACCGGAGGGATCCCAGCGGCCCGGCGTGCGGTAGCCGAGCAGTTCGGCTTCACGCTGCAGTTGTGGATAAACCGGATGAGAAGGAATGTGGTGGAACCAGTAGCGCGAGTTTCCAATATCGCCTTCCATGCGGTGCATGATGGCGTGCCAGTAGGTGCGGTCGGTGGTGTCCGAGGCCTGAACGAGCTGGTGGGCTTCATCGAGACACTGGAAATAAAGATAGAGACCGCTCATCGCGGCCTGGGGATCGCGCGCCGATGGAAAAAGTTCGCCGGCGCGTAGTTTCGCGAGCTGCGCGCGGACGGTTTCGCCGGCGGCGTGGCGCGGGAAGAGGTCCATGGCGCGGTTTCCGCCCGCGGCGTCATCGAGCGAGAGAATGCGGGCGACGTCTGAACCGTAGCTATCTGGCTGAAAGGGCAACACTACCAGGATATACGATTCGGGCGGGTGGGGCGTTGCCGCAGGGTGCACCGCCCCTCTCGCGAGCGGACTACCGGACTTCGGCGAGCTTTGCTTCGGTCATGAGAGGCCGCGCACATTCCGTGAGGACGCAATCGGCATTGTCTTCTTCCG
Organism: uncultured Solibacteraceae bacterium; assembly: GCA_964590625.1. Lineage (GTDB taxonomy): Bacteria > Acidobacteriota > Terriglobia > Bryobacterales > Bryobacteraceae > BOG-234. The sequence goes on along the minus strand of CAZPZE010000080.1, from coordinate 13,472 downwards.
CGAGCATCTTGCTCAGCAGCAGGGCGATCTCGGACTGGCCGATCTGCTGGGCCATACTCCGCGCGGTGCCGTAGGCGGAGATTTCGTAGTGCTCCGCCTTCTGGACCGCGCTGATCAGAGCGGGATCGCGGGCGAAGCGCGGATCGGGCTGGTCCACGCGAAATGTGTACGTAAGTTTCCTGATGTGGTGATACACGAATCGTCTCCGTGTTGAAATCCCGGCTGGGGTACTCACGGGAGCACGAGCCTCATCAGTGTTCGATTCGCACGAACATGTGGAGCAAGCGTGATTCGCAGCGGGGTTGATCAGGCCGCGTTTGTATTCAGAGTGACGAGGTCGTCAAGCTCTGCCGGCGACCAGGGAACGAGCGCAGTTACTGGAGCGGGCGAAGGGACGAGCGAGAGGCCGGGGCGACTCGCGGAATCGGAGGCTGCTTCCATCATTTCCCGGCAGATCTCGATCGAGAGAAGAAGAGCCTCGCAGCGCTTCTTCGCGGCTTCAAACGCAGCCTTCGCGGTGGCGAATCCGACACGATCACCCGCGCGTGCTGCGAGCCCGAGATGACGCGTGAGGCTCGCTGCGTATCTCACCTCTTCCGCGTAGCCGCGGTGCAGACGGTTCAAGAGTTGGCTTTCCGAAGCGGGCAATTGAACGGCCCTCCTATACACCCAGGGATTTTAACAGGTCGCGACAGCTTCCACCACTACAAGAGTAACAGAACTACCTAACCTTTATGCTAATGGGGAAGGAGAACCCAAAAGGAATGGAATACAGGTTACTGGGCGCGAGCGGTCTGGAGGTTTCGATTCTGACTTTCGGCACGATGACGATGGGGGGCGAAGGGAGATTCGCCGCCATGGGGAACGTGCAGGTGGAAGAAGCGCGGCGGCAGGTGGAGATCTGCCTCGAAGCCGGAGTGAACGTTTTCGATACCGCTGATATTTATTCGATGGGGAAGTCCGAGGAGGTGCTGGGGAAGGCGCTGGGGGCGCGCCGCAGGGATGTGGTGCTGGCGACCAAGTGTTTCAACCGGCTCGGGCCGGGGCAGAACAGGTCGGGGCTTTCGCGCACCCGCATTGTGGAAGCGTGCGAGGACAGCCTGCGGCGGCTGGGAACCGATTACATCGATCTGTATCAGGCGCATAGTTTCGATTCGATGACACCGCTCGAGGAAACGCTGCGCGCGTTCGACGATCTGGTACGCGCGGGGAAGATCCGGTATTTCGGGTGTTCCAATCATTCCGGATGGCAGCTGATGAAGGCGCATGCAACGTCAGACCGGCTGGGAATCCGGCGTTACATTTCGCAGCAGATCAATTATTCGCTGATCGCGCGCGGGGCGGAGCATGATCTGGTGCCGCTGGGCGTCGATCAGAAGACGGGGATTATGGTATGGAGTCCGCTGCAGGCTGGATTGCTTTCGGGTAAGTTCCGGCGCGGGGCGGCGAAGCCCGCGGAGAGCCGGCTGAATACGACCGAGGCGCCGGGGCTGATCGACTACGAAAAGCTCTACGCGATTGTGGATGTGATGGAGGAGATCGGAAAGAACCGCGGGGTTTCGGTTTCGCAGGTGGCGCTCAACTGGCTCACGCGGAAGCCGGGGGTGGATACGGTGATCATCGGGGCGCGCAATGAACAGCAGCTTCGGGATAATCTGGCGGCGGCGACGTGGGCGCTCAGTGATGAAGAGGTGATTCGGCTGGATGAGGTGAGCGCGATTCCGCTGCCGTATCCGTACTGGCACCAGCAGAAGTTCGCGAGCGAGCGAAATCCGGCGGCGAGGCATGTGCGGTGATCGGGGGCTGGCGGCTAATCGGGAAAAACGGTGTTGAGGATTTCACAGACAGCCGGGAGATGGATCTGGATCGTGTCCCACACAATTTCCAGATCCACGCTCCCATAGTCATGTACGATGCGATTCCTCATCCCGATCATTTTTCGGAAAGGGATTTCAGGAACCTGCGACATGGTCTCGGGCGTCAGATGGGCTGCGGCTTCGCCAATGACGAGCAGTCTCCGCAGTACGGCGTCCTGTGTCCGTTCATCAGCCGCAAACTGTTCCTGTGTATAGCCGCTTGCGTATTGCCTGATTGCACGTGCTGATTGCAGAATATCCAGGAGAAATGCCTCTTGCTCAGGCGGCATAGATTTCGCGCGCGGATTCAAGAATGGATCGGCGGCGGATCGGGTTGGACGCCGCTTCGATGGATCGCCGAGTCACAATATCCACTTCGCATCCGAGCAGGGACTGCAACTCCTCTTCCAGTCCGAAGAATTCGAGGCCCGGGTGAGCGCCGGGGCGAAAGGTGATCATCAGGTCCACGTCACTCCCGGGACCGGCCTTACCGCGCGCCAGGGAGCCAAAAACCTCGACGCGCGAGATATTGTGGCGGCGGCAGAATTCGGGAAGTATCGTCTTTAATTCCGCAATTGTCGGGAGTGTGCCCCAATGCTCCATCTCGTTTTCAGGATATCGTGAATCGAGGAATGGATGTTGGGGTATACTGGCTCCGCTTGGGAGAGCATTACATGCGCGGGTTAGTGGTTTTGGGGATTGCGCTGGGGATGGCTTCGGGCGCGTCCGGGCAGCGCGGACGGGGCGTGACGGACCCGGGTGTGGAGTTCGGCGGGCGGCTTTATGCGACCAACTGCTATCACTGCCATGGCGACGGGAATCTGGTAGCGGGCGTAGATTTTCGCAAGGGGCAATTCAAGGGGGCTTCATCCGATGCGGATATTGCGGGTGTGATTCGCGCGGGCGTGGCGGGGACCGCGATGCCTCCCCACACGTTTTCCGCCTATGAGATGACCAGCCTGGTGGCGTATCTGCGTTCACTGCGTGATTCGGGCGGCGCGCCGGCGACGGGCGATGCGGCGGCGGGGCGTGCGGTGTTTGAAGGCAAGGGCGCGTGTGAAAGCTGTCACCGGGTGAACGCGAAGGGATCGCGCGTCGCGGTGGATTTGAGCGACGTGGGGTCGGCGCGGTCGGCGGCCTATATCGAGCGGGCGCTGGTGGATCCGAATTCGGCGCTGGTTCCGCAGAACCGGTTCATTCGGGCTGTGACTCGCGATGGCGCGACGATCACGGGGCGTCGACTGAATGAAGATACCGAGTCGGTGCAGATCATTGACGATCACGAACGGCTCGTTTCGTTCGAGAAAGCGGATCTGCGGAGTTATACGGTGCTCACGGATTCGCCGATGCCTTCTTACAAAGACAAGCTCAGCGATAAAGAGAGGGCGGATCTGGTGGCATATCTGGTTTCGCTGAAAGGTACGGGTGCGCGATGAAACTGCCGAGTCTGGTGTTGCTGTTGGGCGCGGCGGCCTGGGCGCAGGTGACGCCGGAGAGACTGCTGCGCGCGGGCGACGAGCCGCGCAACTGGCTGAGCTATTCGGGCAGCTACATGAGCCAGCGCTACACGGCGCTCACGCAGATCACGCCCGCCAACGTGAAGGATCTCGAACTCAAGTGGGTGTTTCAGGCGAATGCGACCGAGAAGTTCGAGACCACGCCGCTCGTGGTGGATGGGGTGATGTACCTGACGCAGCCGCCGAACGATATCGTCGCGCTGGATGCGAAGAGCGGCCGGGTGTTCTGGGTTTATCACTACCAGAATGCGCCGGTCATTCCGTGCTGCGGAGAGGTGAATCGCGGGCTCGCCATCCTCGGAGACACGCTTTTCATGGGTACGATGGATGCCCATCTGATCGCGGTGGATGCGAAGGCCGGGAGCCTGCTGTGGAACACGCCGGTGGCGGATGCGGGACAGGCGTATTCGCTCACGGGCGCACCGCTCGTCGTGAAGGACAAGGTGATTATCGGAACGGCGGGCGCGGAGTACGGAATCCGCGGGTTCATCGCGGCGTACGATGCGAAGTCCGGCAAAGAGGTGTGGCGGTTCAACACCATTCCGATGCCGGGCGAGCCGGGTTCGGAGACGTGGGCGAACGATGCGTGGCAGCACGGCGGCGGGTCGGCGTGGATCACGGGGAGTTATGATCCCGAGACGAACCTCGTGTATTGGGGCACGGGGAATCCGGGGCCGGATTTCAATCCGGACCGGCGGCCGGGCGACAACCTCTATACGAGTTCGGTGGTCGCGCTCGATGCCGATACCGGGAAGCTGAAGTGGCATTTTCAGTTCACGCCGCATGACGCGGGCGACTGGGATGCGGTGCAGATTCCGGTGCTGGCGAATCTGGATTTCCGCGGCGCGCAGCGCAAGGTGATTCTGTGGGCGAACCGGAACGGCTTCGCATACGTGCTCGACCGGACCACCGGAAAGTTTCTGCGCGGTGCTCCGTTTGTGAAGGAGACGTGGGCGACGGGACTCGATGACAACGGGCGGCCGATTCGCACGCCGGATTCTTATCCGACGGCGAAGGGGACGCTGCTTTATCCGGGGATCCAGGGCGGGACGAACTGGTACTCGCCGTCGTACAGTCCGCGGACCGGACTGTTTTATGTTTCGGCATGGCAGGATTACTACACGACGTTCATCGAAGGCTCCGGCGATTTCACGCCGGGACGGTATTACATGGGCGGATCGTTTCGCTCGCCGGTGCCGACAGTGTCAAAGCGCGTTCCGGTGAACACCTGGACGGACGAGGGCGGCCACGGCGAAGTGATGGCGATCGATCCCGAGACCGGCGAGAAGAAGTGGACATTCCCGATGCACGACGTGACGGACAGCGGGATTCTGACGACGGCGTCGGATCTGCTTTTTACCGGCGGACGCGAGGGATATTTCTGGGCGCTCGACGCGAAGACGGGGGCGAAGCTCTGGAAGATGACGCTGGGCGGGCAGGTGGTGGCGGGGCCGATCAGTTATGAGGTGGGTGGCGCGCAGTACGTGGCGATTGCCGCGGGCGAAGCGTTATTTGTGTTCGGGTTGAGGTGATACCCCGAAATCAACAACCTTTACCGCTTTCCGGTCTATGATAGGTGCATGATCAGGCCGGGAATCGCGATGAAACTGCGGGTGGCGGCGGTTTTTGTAGTGGGCGCATCCGTACTTTGGGGCGCGGACGCAGTCTACGACGCGATGCAGACGGAACTGGCACGGTCCATGACGCTGTCGCTCAAGGATCTCGACAAGCCCTACTTCATCAGCTATGCGGTCGACGATGGCATGGCCTGGACTGCCGCGGCGTTCGAGGGCGGCCTGACCAATGTTCGCGCCAGCCGCTTCCGCAGCCCCAGCGTGCAGGTGCGCGTCGGCGATTACGAATTCGACAACACCAACGGCGGCGGCGGGCGCGGACGCGGCGCGAGCTACAGCCTGAGCGGGTTTCCGCTGGATGACGATCCGGCGGTGATTCGCCAATATCTCTGGCTCGAAACCGATTCGGCATACAAGGGCGCGGTGCAGGCGATCGCGCAGAAGCGGGCGTCGCGCCGCAGCGTCAACGTCACCGATCAACTGCCGGATTTCGACAAGGCGAAGCCGTTCACGCTCACCGAAGACCGTCCGCTGATTTCGTTCGATAACAAGACGTGGAATGACCGCATCCGGCGGGTTTCGGCGGAGTTCTCTAAGTTTCCGAATCTGCGGGATTCGATTGTGACGTACAGCGTGACGGACGGGGTGCATCGCTACATCAACAGCGAAGGCACGAAGATCCGGCAGATGCAGACGGAGGTTCGGCTGCAGCTGGCGGCGAACATCCAGGCGAAGGACGGGATGATTCTTCGCGACTCCGCGTATTACTACACGCAGGACGTCAGCAGGATGCCGTCCGAGGCGGAGATGACCGGGTCGGTCCGGAAGATTGCGGATGAGTTGTCGAAGCTGGCGGCTGCTCCGATTGGCGACGATTATTCGGGGCCGATTCTTTTCGAAGGCACGGCGTCATCGCAGCTCATGGCGGAACTGCTGGGGCGGAATCTGCACATGAACCGTCCGGCATCGGCCGGGGGACGCGGAGGGCGCGGTGGATTCCCCGGCGGGCGCGGCGGGGGCGGAGCAACCGAGTTGCAGGGACGGCGCGGCGTCCGCATCATGCCGGAGATGTTCAACGTGGTGGATGATCCCACGCTGCCGGGCTTTGGCCACACCGAGGTGGATAACGAAGGCGTTCCGTCGCTGCCGGTCACGCTGGTGGAGAAGGGCGTCCTGAAAGACTTCCTGCGCACGCGGCTGCCGGTGCAGGGGTTCTCGGAATCCAACGGGCGCGCGCTGCTCGGGAATTCACCGGCGCCCACCAACCTGATTATCACGACGACCGAGAAGAGTTCGATCTCCGAGATGAAGCAGAAGCTGATCGACCTCTGCAAGCAGCGCAGCCTGCCATTCGGGATTATCGTTCGCAAGCTGGAATTCCCGGCGATCGGCGGACCGGCGGGTGGCGTGGCTCCACCGATTTATACCTACCGCGTGTATCCGGATGGTCATGAGGAGATGATTCGGGGCGTCCGGCTGCGCGGGGTGGATGTGCGTTCTCTGAAAGACATCCTGCTGGCGGGGGATGACAGCACGACGCTCGATTATGTGGAGGGCGGAAGCGCTGACGTCTCGGTGATCGCGCCATCGGTGCTGATCGATGATCTGGAACTCGAGAAAGTGAACGATACGCTGCCGAAGCTGCCGGCCGCGCCGCCGCCGGTGGAAGGCATCGCCCGCTGAAGTAACAGTATTGTAATTCTTGTCATCCTGCTGTAATGTAAGGCCATGGTTGCCCGCGGACCATGGCTCGCTCGCTTTGCGGCGCCCGCCGTATTACTGGCGATCGCCGCGCTCCCCACCGCAGGTGCGGTAAAGCTGGAGGTGCGCGAAGGCCGCGCGTTCGCGAACGGAGTGCTGGTTAACGGCCATGGCCCGTACCGGTTTCTGATCGACACCGGGACGAACATGAACCTGATTGAAACCGGCCTCGCCCGGAAGATCGGGATGGAAGCCACGTTCCATGAGTTCGTCGATTCGGCGCTGGGGAAGACGCTGATGCCCGGCAACGACGGGAACGTCGTCGAGCTCGGTTCCGTCCGGTCTGAGAATCAGCGCTTTCAGTTTTCCACGCTCGATTCGCTGCACGCCGTGTGGCCGGACGTGGAGGGTGTTCTCGGGCAGGCGTTCCTGGCTTCTTTCGATTACCTGCTGGATCTGCGGCACAAGACTCTGGAATTCGGCAAACAGGAACGCGCGGGAAGCCGTACGCCGTTCCATCTGCTGGATGGCCGCACGACGCTCGCCACGAGCCTCGGCGATCTGGTGGTGGATTCGGGAGCAGCGAGGCTGCTGCTGTTCGGCGTCGGGCCGGGCGATCGTCAACAGGTCCCGATGCTGACGCTGACGGGATCCGAGAACGTCGGCATGGTTTCGCGGCGACTGGTGATCGATGGGCGCAATGTGTGGCGCGGCAGCGCGGTGGCGCTTCCGGACCGTTCCGAACCGGGTGTCGCGGGTCTGATGCCGGTTAGTTTGTTCAAGTCGGTTTATATTTGCAATTCTGAAGGCTACGTCGTATTAGAGTAGTGTGGCTATCCGCCCGCTGACAGCCGAAGATATCGACGAGGCTTTTGAACTTTCCTCTATTGCCGGATGGAATCAGACGCGTGATGACTGGCGTCTGCTTCTCGAAACGGCCGAGGTATGCCTCGCGGTGGAGGCGGAACGCCGGCTGGCATCGACCGCGACGCTTATTTGTTACGGGAGAAAACTCGCGTGGATCGGGATGGTGCTCACGCATCCGGATTTCCGTCGGCGGGGATTTGCGCGGGCGCTGCTGGGCGAAATCATGGAGCGCGCGTTCGAGCTGGGCGTGACGACGGTCAAGCTGGATGCCACGGATTTCGGACGGGAGCTGTACGAAAGCATCGGATTTCGCGAAGAGCAACCGGTGGAACGATGGCAACGCACGGGCATCGCGGATTGGACGGGCCTGGCGCGCGGGCGGATTGAGCGAGATGGGAGCTATGCCGCCGATCGTCCGGGCCGGTTGAATCGCTACCTTGGACCCTGCGTTGCGAAGGATGCGAAGACGGCGCGCGAATTGATTTCCGAAACGCTTTCGCGCGCCCCGCAGATTGGCTGGTTCTGGGACTTGCTGCCGGAGAATCAGGCCGCTGTTGAAATCGCGCGCGAGTTCGGCTTCGAACGCGTGAGAACATTGACCCGTATGGTCTGGGGGCGCGACCTGCGCGAAAGAGAAGAGCAGGTGTTCGCCATCGCCGGATTCGAGCTGGGATGAAGGGACCTCAAACCGAAGCGGAACTCGAAGAATTTCTGTCGCGGCCCACGGACGCAGATGCGGCACACGCGGCGGCGCTCACAGGAGATGTGCTGGTTCTCGGAGCGGGCGGCAAGATGGGGCCGAGCCTGGCGCGGCTCGCGAAACGATCAGGCGCGCGCGTGATTGCGGTCGCGCGATTCACGGATCATGAATTGCCGGCGCGCCTCGAGGCAGAGGGCATCCGGACGATTGCCTCTGACATGCTCGCACCCGGCGCGCTGGCGAAATTGCCGGATGCGCCGAATGTGATCTTCATGGCGGCGCGGAAATTCGGGACTGCGGGCAATGAGCATCTCACGTGGGCGATGAATACGTTTCTGCCGGGGCTGGTGGCGGAGCGGTATCGCGATTCGAAGATTGTCGCGTTTTCGACTGGCAATGTGTATCCGCTGGTGGCGGTGGATTCCGGTGGCGCGACGGAGGCGACGGCGCCCGCACCGGTCGGCGAGTACGCGCAGTCTGCGCTGGGGCGCGAACGGATGTTCGAATACGGCGCGGCTCAGTGGGGCACGAAGGCCGCGATCCTGCGGCTCAATTATGCGGTCGAAATGCGATATGGCGTGCTGGCGGATATCGGGCGCGCGGTTTTCGAACGGCGGCCGGTCGATGTGGGGATGGGGTTCGTCAACGTGATCTGGCAGCGCGATGCGAATTCGGTGGCGATTCGCGCGCTTGCGGGCTGCGCGAATCCGCCGATGGTTCTGAATCTGACTGGACCGGAGACGCTCTCGACGCGGGAAATCGCGCGCTCGTTTGGGAGGCGATTCGGCGTGCAGCCGGTATTTCAGGGCACGGAAGGTTCGGCCGCGCTGTTGAACAACGCGTCGAAATGCCATGAGATGTTCGGACGCCCGACGGTTGCGCCGGAAACTCTGATCGACTGGATCGCGGAATGGATCGAGCGCGGTAATTCGCAATGGAATAAGCCGACGCACTTCGAAGTGCGGGACGGGAAGTTCTGATGGAGATTCGCGAACGGCTTCTGAAGGGCATGGTGATTCCGGCGCATCCTCTGGCGCTCGATGCGAACCGCAAACTGGATGAAAAACGGCAGCGAGCGCTGACGCGCTACTACCTTGCAGCCGGCGCCGGCGGCGTTGCGGTGGGCGTGCATACGACGCAGTTTGCGATTCACGATCCGAATGTCGGGCTGTTGCACCCGGTGCTCGAAATGGGGCGCGAGGAAGCCGGGCGCGGCGATGCGGTGACAATCGTGGGCGTGTGCGGCAGGCGCGAGCAGGCGATGCGGGAGGCGGAACTGGCGCGGTCGCTCGGCTATGACGCGGGGCTGCTCAGCCTGGCGGCTTGGCGCGATGCCTCCGAAGACGAGCTGATCGATCATTGCCGCGCAGTGGCGTCGGTGATTCCGGTGATCGGGTTTTATCTGCAGCCCGCGGTGGGCGGGCGCGTTCTGCCGTATTCGTTCTGGCGGCGTTTCGTGGAAATTCGCGAAGTGGTGGCGATCAAGATCGCGCCGTTCAACCGCTATCAGACGATCGACGTGATTCGCGCGGTGGCGGAAAGCGGCCGCGCATCCGAGATTGCGCTCTATACCGGAAACGACGACAACATCGTGGCGGATCTCGCGACGGAATTCGATTTCGGCGGACGGCGCCTGCGAATTGTTGGCGGACTGCTCGGACAGTGGGCCGTCTGGACGCGCCACGCCGTCACGTTGCTGAGTGATGCCGGGCCCGAGCCGCTGATGTCAGGCGCGCAGCTTACCGACGCGAACGCGGCGATCTTCGATGCGGCGAACCGGTTCCACGGCTGCATCCCGGGCATTCACGAAATTCTGCGCCGGCAGGGACTGCTCGCGGGGCGATGGTGTCTCGATCCGCACGAAGAACTGTCGCCGGGGCAGAGCGAAGAGATCGACCGCGTGTGCAGTGCGTATCCGCATCTGCACGAAGCCGATGACCGGCTGATTGCGGAAAACCTGGACGTCTGGCTGCGGTGAGCCTGGCTGCGATGAGCTAAGAACCGCGCACGAGCGTGCTGATCGTCTGCACTGTTCCGGGCTCGGGTGCATAGCCGGACGTAACTTCGAACGTCAGACTGATCGCGTTTTGGGCTCCGCCCGTGCTCGCCAGAAACGCGGGGCTCGCGTTGAATTCGATGTAATCGCCGGCGATGGCGGACGAAAATGCGTCGTCCGGCACTGACTGGGCTTCCGCGTTGCCGCGGAGCGACGGAACGCTATCCGGATTGATCGTGCTGGCCCCTGCGCCTCCCGTGAGGGACAGCGCCATGGCAGCACCGGCAAGAATCGTGCAGATACGTGAAGCAGACATTTCGATTGAACGTGGCTCACCCGCCGGGAATCGCTTTCGCACTGGGAATGCGAAATTCCCGAGGAGTAGAAGCAGCCAGTTTAGCGCGATGGACGCACATCCGTAAATACCAGAGAATGCGGCGGTACTCCCGCTCCAGTACCAGGCGGTTCCGAATCCGCGTGCGGTGCGTTGCAGTAGAATGCGGATAGCGTCGCCCGCGGCGCAGGGAGATTCTGCTCAGTGGCAACGGCGACGACGACTCGTCCCCGCACCAAAGAAATCGCGCTGCTTGCGGACAGCGTGGAAATTCTGCGCGCACCCCTGTTCCACACGCCAGGGAATCCGTTCGAAAATCCCGGGAATTTTGTCGCTTTGTACGATGGCGCACTCGCAATTCAGGCGGGGCGCATCGCGGCGTGCGGCGATTACATCGCGGTGCGGGCGCAATATCCGGAAGCGGCGGTTCGCGATCTGCGCGATGGCTGCATCATTCCCGGGCTGGTGGATACGCACGCGCATTTCCCACAGGTGCGAATTCTGGGCGGGCTCGGGCTTTCGTTAATGGAATGGCTGGAGACGCTCGCGCTGCCTGAAGAGGCGCGGCTGGGCGATACGGCTCATGCCCGCGTGGTGGCCCGCGAATTTGTGCAGGGACTGACGTCGCACGGAACAACCACGGCGCTCGTTTTCGGATCGCATTTTACCGAGGCCACGGCGGAGCTGTTCAATGCGGCCGATCATCATGGTCTGCGATTGACGAGCGGGCTGGTGCTCTCCGATCGCAGTCTGATGCCGGGTCTTTGCCAGACGCCGGAGACGGCGCTGAACAATTCGCGAGTCCTGATCGAAAAATTTCACGGCTACGCGAGGCTGCGGTATGCGGTGATTCCGCGGTTCGCGCTCTCGGCGAGCGAGGCAATACTGGAGGCCTGCCAGACGCTGCTGCGCGAGACTCCGGGCCTGACGTTCACCACACATCTGAACGAGAGCCCGGAAGAGATTGCGCAGGTGAGGGAATTGTTTCCCTGGGCGCCGGACTATCTGGCGGTTTACGAGAAGTACGATCTCGTAGGGCGATGGAGCGTGCTTGCTCATAACGTGCATGGCACTGATGCGGAACTGGCTCGTCTCGCCGAACGCCAGGCCACGATCGCGCATTGTCCGTGCAGCAATGCCGCGCTGGGCAGCGGCATTTTCCCGCTGCAGCGGCATCTGGGTGCGAAGGTCCGGTTCGCGCTGGGGAGCGATGTGGGAGCCGGAACGGGCTTCGGCATTCTGAAAGAAGCGCTGCAGGCCGGCCTGATGCATCGGGTGTCGCGCGAGCCGATGGCGCTGACCGGCGCGCACCTGCTCTGGATGGCAACGCGTGCGGGCGCCGAAGCGCTGTCCATGGCGGATGAAATCGGCGACTTCACTCCGGGCAAGGCGGCGGATCTGGTTTACATCAAGCCCGCCGCGGGCACGCCGCTGCACGCGGTTCTCGCGCATACGGAAGATCCGGAGCGCATGCTGAGCGCGGTGATCACGCTCGCCGGCGCGGAGAGCGTGTGCGAAGTGCGAGTGGAAGGCGACATGGTTTATGAGGGGAAGCCATGAAGCGGGCAGTCGCGCTGCTGCTGATTTCGGCCTCCGGTCTGCCTGCCGCGGCGAAGCGGCCCGTCACGGCCGCGGATGTGGCATCGCCCGCGGGCGGCGTGGCGGATTCCATCCGATGGTCGCCGGATTCCTCGCGATTCGCGCTTCTCGAAAACGGAACAGTTTCGATCTACACGGTGAAGACCGCATCGAAGCGCGATGTGATTTCGATCGCGCTGCTGGAGCGCGCCGCTGTCAAAACGGCTCCGCATGATAGGGCGGACTGGATCGATCGCCATACGTCAGAAACGAAGCTGCAGTGGTTTGAAGACAACAAGCGGCTGCTTGTCGCGGCGGGCGGCGATATTTTCATTGTCGATGCGGATAAGGGCAGTTTTCAACCGCTGGTTCATACGTCAGAAGAAGAGCAGGATGCGAAGCTCTCGCCGGATAATCACTCGGTTGCGTTCCGACGCAATCATGATCTCTATGTGGTCGACGTGGCGTCGAAGGCGGAGCGGCGCTTGACCACGGACGGATCGGCCACGCTGCTGAACGGCGAAACGGATTGGGTTTATCCGGAGGAACTGGATCTGGACACGGCCTACTGGTGGTCGCCGGACAGCCGGTGGATCGCTTACATGCAGTTCGATGTGTCGCACGAGCCCGTGTTTCCGCAGGTTTCGCTGATGCAGACGCATGGCGTGGTGGAGCCGGAGCGATATCCGAAAGCGGGCGATCCGAATGCGCTTGTGCGGGTGGGCGTGGTGCCGGCGGCGGGCGCCAAGACAAAGTGGATGGATCTCGGCGCGCCGGAGGATCATCTGATTGCACGCGTGGTGTGGTCGCCGAACAGCCGCGAGATTCTGGCGGAACGGCTGAATCGCGTGCAGAACCGGCTCGATCTGCTGCTGGCGGATGGCGAGACCGGCGCGGCGCGAACCGTGCTGCATGAGGAAGACCGTTACTGGATCAATGTGGGCGAGCCGCCGCGGTTTCTTGCGGGCGGCGATCAATTTCTATGGACGAGCGAGCGCAGCGGATTCCGGCATCTTTATCTCTGGGATGTGAATGGAAAGCCGCATGCGCAGATTACGAGCGGCAACTGGGCTGTCGATGACGTCATCGGCGTCGATGAGAAGCGCGAACTCGTGTATTACACGTCGACCGAGGAGAGTCCCATCGAGCGGCAGCTGTATGTGGTGAAGTTCGACGGGTCCGGCAAGCGGCAATTATCGAGCGGTGCGGGAACGCATGCGGCATCGCTCTCGCCGGATGGGGCAGCGTATCTCGACGACTTCAGCAGCGTTTCATCGCCCGTGAAGAGCGTGGTTTACGCGTCGGACGGAAAGCAGATCGGCGTTTTCCGCGAGAACAACAAACCCGAT
>CAZPZE010000079.1:0-2538 GCA_964590625.1 uncultured Solibacteraceae bacterium | reverse complement strand
ATCTGGTGGCGGAGCTCTCGTTCGACAACGAGGCGGCCGTTCAGGCTGCGCTCCAATCGCCTGAAGGGCAAGCGACAGCCGGCGATCTGGCGAACTTCGCGCGCGCCGGAGTCACGATTCTCACGTACGACGTGAAGGACGTCTAACGACGAGAGTTCCTGAGCCGTTCTCTGTCGACGAAGCCGGTACTGATCACACATTCGAACTGCTGGGCGATTGCGCCGGGCGTCGCGCGGTGCAGGACGGATGCGGTTCTGCGCGCGGCGGCACGGAAGGGGGGCTGGGGATTACGTCCGTACGCCAGTTTGTGGGGGGACCGGCGGTCCCGATCGAACACGTGCCCGATCATTTCGATCACGCGGTGAAGATCGCGGGCATCGATCACGTCGGCCTCGGGAGCGATTTCGATCTCGATCCGCATCCGACGTATGACACGCCGGGCCTGAATAATCCGGGCCGCGTTTATGCGCTCACGGATAGACTGATCCGCCGCGGTTATACGGATGATCAGATCCGGCAGTTGCTGGGCGGAAATTTCGAACGGGCACTCCATCAGATCTGGATTGAGCCCGCTACTGCACCGCAATCGTAGCGACGTTGCTCACGCCGCCGCCGGAGGAAATCTTCAGGGCGTACTGGCCGGCGGGGAGTGAGGGCACGACGAAATTCACCTGATAGACCCCGGCGAGAGTTGGCGCGAGGCCGGCGAACTGGAGTTGCGCGGCGGCTGCTCCGACGGTGACGGTCACCGCCGCATTTGTGTAGGAAATCGGGTTCGCGGGCGCGGGCGAACCGGTGGCGATCTGTGGTGAGACGGCGCCAAGTCCGGTCACGTAAGCGGAAATGATGCTTCCCGCGGGCGCCGGCGAGCCTGGCGAATTGACGCTGCCGTTCTGATTCACGACGGCGGCGGTTCCACCGCTCAGCATGAAGAGGCCTGGCGCTGTCGCGGTCACGTTCAGCGAGCCGGAAGCCACAGCGGAGCCGTTCACGAACACCGAAAACGCCGCGGCGCCGGGCGGTACTTCGAACGGGATCTGGAAGTTCACCTGTCCGGGGCTGGCGTAAAGCATCGGGGCCGGAAAACCGCCGACGGTGACGGACGCGCCCGCGAGCGACATCGGCAGCGGGAAGGATGTCGCTGTATCGGTGCCGGCTGCGAGGCCGGAACCGTAGATCGCGGCCAATCCGCCGGGCGAGAGGGAACCCACGTCGCCGCTTGCGGCGTTCGCCACCGGCAGCCCGACCACGCCGGCAGAGAGCAATCCATAGACGGCCAGCATCGAACCCCGGCTTCCGTAGACTTTGCCGTTGGCCACCATCGGAGCCGTGTACTTCACGGTAGAGCCGGCGGTATCGCGATTGGCGTTCATCGTCGAACTCCAGAGCTCATGCGTAAGATCGTTCGCATCGTAAGCGTGGAGGCCGACAAACGGCTCCATCGTCCACACAATCGCGTTGGAAGTTCCGTTTGCGGAGATTGTGGGAACGCAGCCAGGATATCCGTACTTTTCGTAAGATGCCGTCACAGGCGCGGCGGACATCTGCGCGTTCGAAATGGAATAGGCGCTCAAATAACCGCCTGCGCCGCAGTAATAAATCGAGTGATTGAAGTAGGCAGGATTTCCGAATTCCCCGGGCATGTTGCCCGGTATCGATTGCGGAATCTGGCTGTCGGAGCCGGTCGTGCTGAGCTTGCCCATGTTGTCGCGGTCGAGGAGATAGATGCGTCCTTCTTTGCCGGCGCTGGTCATGAGATGGGGGTGGGCAGCGCTGCCGGCCTCATCCCCGATCAGAGCCACGCCCGCCGAGCCCGTGTCGAGATCGGCGGCATTCAGGGGACCGTAATTGAACGGCGTGAAATAATCGGCGACCCCGAGGCCGCCGGCGCTTGAAAGCTTAATGTAACTTTCGCCCAGATTCTGCGCACCGTCGAACGAGCCATTGCCCGAAACGAGGAAAATATTGCCGTTCGCATCCGCCGCCGGCGCGGCGCCGCCATTCCAGAAGGATCCCTGGTTGCCGTTCGGCGTGTTGTTGTAAACCGAAACCTGCTGCAGGGTTCCGGCGTCGTATCCGATCAGCCATCCGTGATACGCACCGATGTCGCAGTGCGATGCCCACGCTGTGTAGACGACGCCATTCAGCAGAAGCAAGCCGGGGCGCTGTTTGTAGTTCCGCGGGTTAAAGACGAGTGTTGATCCGCCTTCTCCGGTGCCAGGATAAGTGGCCTGAATCTCCACCGGGCTGCCGGATTTTTCCGCCCCCGTCGAGAGATCGAGCGCGTGGAGGCGCTGGACGTAGTTGCCGTTCTCAAGGGTCATGGCGACGATATAGACGGCTCCGTGCGAGAGATCAATCACAGGGGTGCTGGTGATGCCGATTTCGGGCTGGATTTGCTGGCAGCTCACGTTACTGGCGGGGACCGGAACGGCGCCGTTGCTGGCGAATGTATCCTGCCACAGCGGGCCTCCGTAGGCGCCCGAATCGGCGTCGAAGGCGTAGACCGAATCGTTCTCGGTGGCGACGTAGACCACG
>CAZPZE010000078.1:0-3718 GCA_964590625.1 uncultured Solibacteraceae bacterium | reverse complement strand
AGCGTCTTCAGAACCACGAGGAGCAGCGCCAGCCCCATCGTGAGCTGCGGAAAGATGTAGTGAAAAGTGACCGTGAAGGCAAACTGGATGCGATCCAGGATCAGCGCATTATCCATCGTGCGAGTGACAAATGCAGACACGGTGCCGAAGCCGCCATTGCAGATTGAATCGCTTACGGGCATTTCCGGTCTGGCGCTGCGGGCCACCGCGCGATGGACTGCGTGATTTCACTCAAAGGCCTTTGGCAGCGTAAGTAAACACCACTGAAACCAACGCGAACCCGATGGTCCTGCAGTTGCGCCTCGGGGGGGGTGGGGTGTGATTATGGTCATCCGCAATATTCTGTTTCCTATCGATTTTTCCGATCGCTCGCGCGCCACTGCGCCGTTCGTTTATAGCCTCGCGAAGCTCTACGATGCCCGCGTCATTCTGGTGCACGCGTACGAAGCGGTGCCGCCGTTTCCCGAAACAGCCTATGCGATGGAGCCCGATTACGAAGCCCTGGAAGAAGAGAGCAGACGCCGTCTGCGGCAGTTTGCGGAATCGGAGCTCCCGAAACTCAACAGCCTCTGCGTCGTGCCATTCGGGCCGCCCGCCGAAGTCATCCGGACCGAAGCAATGGCGCATCGCGTGGATCTGATTGCGATGCCGACACACGGCTATAGCGGTTTTCGCAGGCTGTTGCTTGGCTCCGTGACGGCTCGCGTGCTGCGCGACGTCGATGTCCCTATCTGGACCGATGCTCATGCGCCCGAGCCGTCCCACCGCGCTCACCCTCAGCCGCGGCGGATCCTGGCCGCGGTCGATATGCGATCCGGCAGTAACCGCGCTACCGAATATGCTCTCGAACTCGCGCGCGACACCGGAGCTGAAGTAGAAATCGTACATGCCGCCACAGAAGGTTTCGTGACGCCGCGGGACGTCGGCAACCGCCTCCAGGGCATCGTGCAGGGAGCGGCGTCATCCAAAGCCGTTCAGGTGGAAGAGCGTCAATCCATCGTCGATGTCAGGACCGGCGATCCGAATCCCGCGATTCGGTTGCGGGACCTGGCATTGCGGAGACGCGCCGACCTGATGGTGATCGGCCGCGGCGCCATCCAGAATCGGCTGGACCGTTTCGGTGCACACGCGTATGACATCGTTCGCGAATCCCCCTGCCCGGTGATCAGCGTTTAGAACGGGCCTGTGTCAAACAACATGCGCATCTGCGTTATATCACGCAGACGCGACGTTACCAAACCATGAAAATGCTGCCGATAAAGGACTTAACTCTTCTCGAAACGCCGAGATTTCTGGCTTCCCCCTTGCTCAAATTCAGGTCGATGAAAAATGCGGGAATGGTTTTGGCCTTGTGTAGCGCATTTGTGTTTTGGAGCGGTGAGTGTCTCGCCCAGACGCTTCCGGCGGCACAGAGTCCGGCGTCGGTTGCCGCCAGAACGATTGCCCCGCAGCCGGGCGGGTACGTGGGCGCGGAGCAATGCCGCTCCTGCCATAAACCCGAATTCACCGAATTCGGCAAAACACATCATGCATCGCTGCCGGAACGCAAAGGTTCCGTTGTGGGCTGCGAGATGTGCCACGGACCCGGCCAGGCTCACACCGATGCGGAGCAGGCAGCGCACGGCGATGACGCCAAAACAGCGGCCGCGGCGAAGCTGATTTTCTCATTCCACGGCACCGCTAAAGAGAACGCGTCGCGCTGCCTCCAGTGCCACGATACGAGCCGTGATCAGAGCAATTTTAATCATTCGACGCATGCGCTGAATAACGTGAGCTGCAACCAGTGCCACGCGACGCACCTGACGAAAGCCGCGGATAACCCCACAGGCAAAGCCGTCCAGAGCGCGCAGGCGATGTTCATGTCCGTTCCTTCGCTGCCCGAAGAAAACCGCTGGCTCAATAACAGCCTTCTCAAAGAGAGTCAGCCGGAGCTCTGCTACCAGTGCCATGCCGATGTGCGTGCGGCGTTCGCGCTTCCGAAGCACCATCGCGTGCCGGAAGGCGAAATGAAATGCACCGATTGCCACAACCCGCACGGCACGAACAATCGAGCCTCGCTCGTGAAAGCAAATTCGGAGACCTGCGTCCAGTGCCATGTCGAAAAGCGCGGACCGTTCGTCTTCGAGCACGCCGCTTCGCAGGTGGAAGGCTGCACGGCCTGTCACACCCCGCACGGAAGCACGAACAAAGCGCTGCTGGCGCGGCGCGAGGAAAGGATGCTGTGCCTGCAATGTCATGTCGCGCCCAGCGCTCCCAACGTGCCGCACGGCCGCGGCAGTTTCCAGACACTCAGCGACTGTACGCGCTGCCATTCCTCGATACACGGCTCCACTACGAGCGAGTATTTCCTCCAATAAGAAAGAGACACGGAATGAAACTCAGACTGACTGCCGCCGTGCTTTTAACCTTCCTGCCTCTGCTCGCGCAGGATGACGACCAGAAGCCGCTCGTCGTCGGCGATTTCGAAAATACCGGCTCCATCACCACCGGCTATCGGGCCGTGGGAGTGAGTGGTTATCGGCCTTCGTATCAGAATCTTTTTGGCCTCAACAGCGGCTTCCGCCTTCTCGACTTCAACGTTTTTGGACGCGCGAAGCCAGGCACAAAGTCCTTTGCGGACAGCTATTCCATCGTCACCAGCGGGCTCGGCGGCGAGCCCTGGAGCACGACCCAGATCTCCGTCGATAAGAAGGACGTTTACGATCTGCGCGCATCCTTCCGCCAATCGTATTACTACGTGGACCCGAACGCCGGCGCGCCCACCCCCAGCGGCCTTCACGGTCTCTTGCCGAACCACAACTGGGCGACCGTTCGGCGCATGGGATCGCTGAATCTGCTGGTACACGCGACCAATAATCTGAAATTCCGTCTGGAATATTCGCGCAACACCCGCGACGGCGCCGAAGATACTACGCGCGTGATGGATTTCTTCGGGTCGCCCTCATCCTGGGGCGGCTTCGCCCGCGCCAATCCGTATTACCTCATCGGAGACATCGGCGAAAACACGAATCGCATCACGGCAGGCATGGATTACACGCTCCGTTCGTGGACTTTCCACTACACGGCGGGTGTGCAGCGCTTTGACGATTCGTTTACCGGTACCAATCCCTTCGGGAATCAGCAAAGTATTAACGTGGACGATCCAACCACCGCGAGGGAGTTGCTTTCCGTCGCGAACTGGAGCGACTTCCGCCGGCTCTCTACGCCCGTCAGCGAGTTTTCCTGGAATGGAAAGCTCGCGCCGAAATTCAAGACTTCCGGCAGCTACATCTTTCAGGACTATGCCGGACCGGCGACGCTCGCTATGTCCGCCTCCGGCCTCGCCCGCGGATCGAGCACAAGCATCATTCAGCCATATTCCTTCAGCGATACTTCAACCGCGCGCCTGAGAGAACCGAACCATCTTCTCGAAGAAAACTTTACCTGGGATGGACCCAGCTGGATCAGCATGGAAGCGAGTTACCGCTACACGCGGCTTCATGTGACGTCTGACGCGCTGTTTTCCTCGATTTACAACTGCTGCGGCACAGCCCTCACAGCCGGCGGCACGGTGACGAACGGCGCGCAGCTCAATGAGTGGCTGATTGGGATGTCGACCGTCGGTTATGACCTGGTTCTGACCCCCATCTCGAAATTGTTTATCCGTCTGGGCGTGCAGTATATGAAGCGCGACGTCATTTTCCGGGAAGACGGAACGCCAGACCCGCAGGCTACGATG
>CAZPZE010000077.1:0-5906 GCA_964590625.1 uncultured Solibacteraceae bacterium | reverse complement strand
ACGGAATCAACCAGGCCCTTATCGCGCGCCTGATCCCCGAGCCACACACGCCCCTGCGCCACCGGCTCAATCTCGCTCACCGGCCGGTTGCGCGATTTCGACACCTTATCGAGGAAATCCTGATATGTCGCATCAATCCCTTCCTTGAGCTTGGCTCGCTCCTCTGGACCGAGCGACGAATAATCCGAATCGATCAGCGCGAATTTGCCGCGGCTTACCGTGTCCTTCGTAATGCCGAGCTTGTCGTAGAGCCCATGCAGATTGGGCTTCCCAAACACAACGCCAATCGATCCTGTCAGCGTGCCCGGCTCGGCAACAATCGGGCTGCCGGTCATCGCCATGTAATAACCGCCCGACGCCGCTTCATCCCCCATCGAAATCACCAGCGGCTTCTTATTTTTGAGCTCATTGAGGGCGCGCCACATGTCGTCGGACGCCACCACTTCCCCACCCGGCGAATTGATCCGGATAATCGCCGCCTTCACGCGCGAATCGCCCTTCACGCGATCGATCATCCGGTCGAAGTCACCCGATTCCAGACCATCGGAATCATCGCCGCGCTGGATCGTGCCCTCGGCTACCACAAACGCGATCTGATCCTGCGCAGCCATGCCGGCAGAGGAATCGCTCACTTCGGCATATTCCTTTTCAGAAACCTTCTTCAGCTCATTCTGGTGAAGCGCGGTCTTCATCTCGCCGAAAACCTGGTCCTCGTAGCGCAGTTCATCCACCAGGCCATTCGCCTTTGCCTGCGTCGCGAGAAACGGACCCTGATCGATCAGCGCGCGTACCGCATCCGCACTCTTGTTCCGAGCCTTCGCGATCACGCTCAGCAGATCGCCATAAAGCCCATCGGCGAGGCTGTTCATGACCTCTTTCGTCTCCGGGCTCATCGAAGCGCGCGTGAACTGATCGCCGTAATCCTTGTAGGCGCCGGCGTGTTCCACGTCCACCTGCACGCCGAGCTTATCCAGCGTGCCCTTGAAATACATCAGCTGAAAGCCGATGCCCTTCACGTTGAGCAGATCGCTGGGTGGCATGTAGATGCGCGAGGCCGCGGACGCCATGTAGTAATCGCGCAGGCTGGGCGATTGCAGATACGCGTAGAGCGGCTTGCCGGACTTCCGGAAAGCCTCGAGATCGCCGCGGATTTCCTGCATCGTCGCCCAGCCCACGCTCGCCCCCTGGGGCTCGAAGATCACGGCTTTGATGCGGCTATCCTGCGCGGCGCGGCGGAGCATGCTCCACACGCTTTCCACCGTGATGGAACTGCGCGAAACCACGCCGGGAATCGCGAATTCAACCGGGGGCTTCTCAGGCACATCGCCCCAGAGATGCAGGATGAGCGTGGAATCTCCGGCAACAGCCGGCGGCTTCGAACGCAGCGACGCGACCGCGAAAAACCCGATAACGCCGATCAGAATGATGAGAATCGCACCGGTCAGAAGACCGAGCAGGAATTTACCCATGCGAGGGGCTGCTCCTTCCAGTCCGAAAGTAGCATGCCGGATACCAGATGCGCCGCCGCCCGGCTGGTGTTGTGCCAGGGACACGCGACTTCACGCTGAAGTCGCGTGTCCTCTGGCGTCGAACAGTCGCTAAGCCGCCCTGGCCTGACCGCGGGAAAGCTTCAGCGCCTCGATGGCAGCGCCGCGCGATCCCGCCGTATCGCCGTTGGGCATAATGTGGATCGGAATATCGGCCTGTTCCACGCGCTGCACCGGCATACCGGCGCGAATCTGTCCGATAAACCACTGCTGGAATTCCGGCGACGTTTCGATCGCGCCGCCGCCGACAATCAGCGCATCGGGATCGAACGTATTCACCATCTCATCGAAAAACAGACCAAGCGCGTTCGCCTGTACGCGGAAAATCTCGCGGCACATCGCGTCGCCGCGTTCCGCCATCCCGCGCACTTTCTTCGCCGCGCCCGCGCCGGCCTTCGCCAGTTCGTGATCCGGATATCGCGTGAGGAAATACGGCAGCAGCGTCTTCTCAATCGCGGTCAGCGAGCAGAGCGCTTCCAGATCGCCCTCGCGCCCGCAGTTGCAGACCGGCTTCATCCCTTCAATCCCACGAATGCCCTGATACGGAATCAGGACGTGACCCAGTTCGCCGCCAAACCCTTTGCGCCCCGTGACAACGTGTCCATCCACAATCACGCCGCCACCGAGGCCGGTACCGATGATCGCCGAAATCGAAGTCGCCCTCGTGCTCGCGCCGAAGATATGGAAATGGCCCCACAGCGCGCCCGCGTTGCCATCATTCAGATACGAAACGGGGATGCCGAGTTTCTTTTCGAGGCCCGCGCGCATATCGAAACCGCACCAATCCGCGTGAACGAAATTCGTGGAGCCGCGCGCGCTCAGAACGCCGGTTGCGCTCGCCGGTCCCGGCGTATCGAGACCCGCCGCAATGATGTCGCGTACCGTCGCCCCGGCCTTCTCCGCCGCGACCGCCAGCCCATCTGCGATCTGCTGCAGGCAAACCTCGGGCCCTTCCTTCGACCGCGCGGGATACTCGCAGAGACCATCAATCAGAAATCGTTCCTGCTCATCGATCAGGGTATAGTTAACGGCGGTTCCGCCAAGATCGATTCCGGCAATCAGTCGCATCGGCTTTAGGGTACACCGGAGGCCGTCAGCCAGGCGGTCAGCCCACGCCGAATACAGGCTCGGACTCGATCGTGAACGGTTTCGAAAATCCACTCCGCGCCGTCCGAAGCCGCAGTTGATGCGTGCCTGCGCTGAGTCCGCGCAGCCGCGCGTTCACCTGCCACATACCGGGCTCCGGCCGTTCGATCGAAAGCAGCGGCCATGGCGCGCCATCCACCGTGAGCTGGACGCGAGAGAGATCCAGTTGCTCCTCCGCGCTGGTAAAGCGGCAGGCGAGCGACTCCGCGCGATAGCCCCGAAACGTGTGGCTGCGATCCATCGTGTTTTCCACGCGCACGAATTCGGGCGCCGGCACGTTTTCCCCGCGCGGCAGGAAAGGAGTCGCACCATAGCGGCGCTCCGCGCCCGCCGGCAGCATGCGGATCTGCACCGGATCGCTGAATCCGCCCGCGCGCGTTCCCACGCGCACCGCATGCGGACCCGGCGAAATTCCCGGCGGCACCTTCACGTTCACCTGCCAGTAGCCCGCCTCATGGTGGATAACGATCAGCGTCGGAACCCCATAGCCATCAATCTCCACCAGCACGTCATCGCGCTTCAGTTCTTCATCGCTGAAGAACGCCAGAATCATGTATTCGTCTTTGCGCGGCTGAAACAGGATGTCGTTGTGGCGATTGTTGAGCGCCGAGCAGAGGAACGGCCTCGACTTCGTGAACGGCGGCTGCGGCTGCTCCCAGCGGCGATGCGCGATGAGCCCGCCGCGGCGCGAATCCGTGTAGAGAAATTCGACGCGCGGAAAACCGGCCGAGCGCGTCATTGCCATCAGGCACTGCGTCGTGGGACCGCACCAGTTGTCGATCTGCCCGCCCAGTTCGTCAGTCTCATAGAACTCCATGAAGCAGCGCGAGGGATCGGGCGCATCGTCGATCACATACGATTCGATGAACGCCGTCCCCTCGGTCACCGAACAGATATTTTCCAGCGCCAGCAGCGGATGCCGCAGGTGATAAAGCACGCCGAAAAAGAGGACATAATCGAAAAACCCGAAACGTTCCGGCGTCACCTCTTCCACGTCGACCACCGCGTATTCCACTTTCGACTCACGCAGACGCTTGACGGCGGTGAGCTCTTCGTATTCCACGCAATCGACGGCCACTACCTCCGCGCCGCGCCGCTCGCATTCAAAGCTGTTCCATCCGGAGGCCGCGCCCACATCGAGAACCCGCCGCCCGGAAAGATCCTCCGGCAATGGAAAGCGATTGAGGCGCCCGCGCAAAGCGTCGACCGGAATCAGGCCGGGAATCACCGTGCCATCATTCAGCTCCAGGCTGTGATACGGAGTGTTGCGCGCAATCGCCTCTGTCTGCAGCCGGATCAGACGCTGGAACTCGGGATTTCGCGCGGCGGAATCGATGGGCATTCGAAGAGCAGGATAGCAGTGCTCAGGGTTCGTCCTGGCAGGTGTTACCGGCGATCGCGTTCGCCCGCAGATCCACGCCCTTGTTCGCCGCAATGCAGTGTTCGCCGATGCCGAATCCGCGAATGATGTTGTTCTGAATGATGTTGTCGCGCGTCATCGCGGGCCGGCCACCGTCTGTCGCCAGATAGATGCCACTCCGCAGCGCATCGGGCTGATCGAGCAGCGCTGCGCACTTCGCCGGGGTCGGCGTCGAACCGCAATGCGCCAGATTCACATCGAGGAACTGATTGTCCTCAATCCGATTCCGCTGCCCGATCAGAAACACGCCGCCATAAGCGAAGCCCCGCAGCGTGTTGCCGGTGACGGAAACATTCGCTGACGTCATCCCGGGATCATGATTGCCGAACAGAATCCCGAAATGCAGTCCCAGCCAGTTGCGCGCCTCGGCCGGATCATTGAGGCACTGGTTGTCCGACACCTGGCCGTCATGAAACCCATCGAGGTCGACACACTGCCCTGCGACCGACGTAAACCGGTTCCCCGTGTAGACCGTGTAATCCACGTTCCCTGCGGTATCGAGCGCCACCGGCGTCGCATAGCCGGGGAAGTCCACATATTCGACCGGAAAGCCGATGTGCGATCCACGATTGTTCTCCACCCGGACGCGGCTCGCGTGCCCGACCTGAATCGCATCGCGCGCCACCGTGTCGATCTCGTTATCGGCAATCCGCCCGCGCTCCTGCCGCGGCGCATTCGCGTACGAGTGCGTCCAGATCGCATTGCCCGGAACGCGGCTGATCTTCGAACCGGTGATCACGAAATCCGTCGCGCCCTGTTCCAGCAGAATGCCGCCGGTGGTGTTGTTGTGCCCATCCGGATTCAGCGTTCCGCAGTCGGCAATCGTGACGGCGTTCACCGTAGCGCCATGCACCGCGTTGAGCAGCAGCGGAAATGCCCGAATCCGCGAAAAGCTGACACCCTGGATTCCCACGTTCGAACCGCCGCGAATCACAATCCCGTTGGCCGAATAGAAATCCGCAAACGCCACGCCGTCTTTCGGCAGCGCCCAGGCCGATTTCATCTCACCGCGATCGCCCTGAATCGAAAAATTCCGGAAGAAGACGTTCGAAACATCCTCGCCCTCAATCGCCGCACGGCCCGAGAACCCCGGATCGAGCACAATTGTGCTCCCTTTCGGATTCCCTTGAATCGCGAGATCCTTCGTGCCTTTCGGCATAGCCAGGGGACGGCTGAGGTGAATTTCGCCGGCCGGCAGGTCAACCACAACCCCGCTGCGGATCGCGTTCTGAACGGATTCCGCCGGATTCTTCCGGCAGCCGGAAAACAGAAAGAGGGAAAGCAGGGCGGCTGTTACAAAAAACCGCACGCGGACCGAATCAAACCTGCGCGGGAGGCGCTGGTGGCGCGGACGGAGGAGGAGGCGCCGCGGGTTTTTCCCCAGGCTGCTTTTCCTTCTTTACCACGACCTTCACCGGGCTCAGCAGGATATGCGCGTTACGGCCCTCCATGCGAGGCGTCCCATCCACGGCGCCATACGCAGCCAGATCTTCGGCAAACCGCAGCAGCAGCTTCCGCCCCAGGTCCGTATGGGCGATTTCGCGCCCACGGAACTGCACCACGGCCTTCACGCGATTCCCTTCCTGCAGAAACCGAATGGCGTGGTTCTTTTTGAAGTCGTAATCGTGATCGTCCGTATTCGGCCGGAACTTCAGTTCCTTAACCTGCACGACGTGCTGCTTTTTCTTCGCATCGTGCTGCTTCTTCTTGAGCTCGTACTGATACTGGCCGTAGTCGATCGCTTTCGCGACCGGCGGAACCGCCGTGGGAGACACCAGCACCAGATCGAGACC
>CAZPZE010000076.1:0-2010 GCA_964590625.1 uncultured Solibacteraceae bacterium | reverse complement strand
AGAACGAGCCCCACATCCCGTTGCGAATATGCCCGCGAAATTCGACCGCGATGCCGCGCAGCATCAGCAGCCAGAGCACAATCATCAGCGCAAGATAGAAGCCGCTGAAGCCCGACGCATAGAGCCCGGGGAACGCGAAGTAGAGAGTGCCGCCCGCCGCCAGCAGCCACACTTCGTTGCCGTCCCACACCGGGCCGATCGAAGAAATCAGCGCCGACCGCTCGCCGTTCGTTCGCGCGGCGATCAGATGAATGATTCCGACTCCGAGGTCGAACCCATCGAGCAGAACGTAGGCCGTGAGCATGACGGCAACAATGCAGAACCAGAGTGTTGGCATTTTCGATAATCCTTAGTAATGCGCCAGCGCGGGCGCGGCCAGCTCCTTAGCGGATGGTCCGTGGTCGACTTCGCGCCAGATCAGAAACAAAAACAGAACACCGAGAAGCGCATACATTCCCATGAACCCGAGCAGCGTGAAGAGGCTGTTGCCGCCTGAAACATGAGGAGACGTGCCCTGCACGGTCCGCATCAATCCATAGATGAGCCAGGGCTGGCGGCCGAGTTCCGCCGTCATCCAGCCGAACGTTGTAGCGATGTACGGGAACGGGAACGACAGCATCAGAATCCAGAGCAGCGCCCGCCGCCGGAAGAGATTCTTTCTCCAGAGCTCGAACGCGCTCACCGCCATCACTAGCAGCATCAGAGAGCCGAGCCCGACCATGATGTGATAGCTGAAATAAAGCAGCGGGATGTTATCGGGCCAGTCTTCGCGCGCAAACGTATCGAGCCCGGGGACCTTGCCGCTCCAGTTGCGCGTGGTCAGCAGACCGAGCGCGCGCGGCACCTCGAGCGGATTATCGAGGCGCTGCTTGTCCGTATCCGGCTGCCCCATGATCGCGATCGGCGCCTGATCCGAGGAATGGAACAGCCCCTCCATCGCCGCCAGCGTAGTGGGCTGGTATTTCGCGACCATCAGGCTCTGGCCGTCGCCCGTGGGGAACGCCACCAGAAGAACCGCGATGCCGCCCGCGATCACGCCCACCCGCACGAACGTCTTCCCGAATTCTTCCGCCTTCCCGGAGAGCAGATAGAACGCGCCGACCGCCGCCATCACGAAGCCCGCTGTCACCACGGTCGCGATCATGTTGTGCAGGTACTGCCACAGGATCCAGGGATTGCTCAGCAGCCCCGAAAGGCTCGAAAGCACGATTTCACCGTTCGGCCCGTGCGTCATGGCGACCGGATGCTGCATCCACGCGTCGGTCGCAATGATGAAGAATCCGGAAAGCCAGGAACCCGCCCACACTGCGACCGCCGACCACCAGTGCAGCTTCGGCCCAAGCTTCTTTTCGGCGAACAGGAACAGCCCGAGGAATGTGCTCTCTAAGAAGAAGCTGAACATGCCTTCCATCGCCAGCGTCTGCCCGATCACGCCGCCCGCGGCTTTGGAAAATCGCGCCCAGTTCGTGCCGAACTGAAACTCCATCGGAATGCCGGTCACCACGCCGACCACAAAATTGATGGCGAAGATTTTTGCCCAGAAGCGCGCGCACTGATCGTAGTGCGGATTGCCCGTTCGCAGCGCCAGCGTCTTCAGAACCACGAGGAGCAGCGCCAGCCCCATCGTGAGCTGCGGAAAGATGTAGTGAAAAGTGACCGTGAAGGCAAACTGGATGCGATCCAGGATCAGCGCATTATCCATCGTGCGAGTGACAAATGCAGACACCGTGCCGAAGCCGCCATTGCAGATTGAATCGCTTACGGGCATTTCCGGTCTGGCGCTGCGGGCCACCGCGCGATGGACTGCGCGATTTCACTCAAACGCCTTTGGCCGCGAAACTAACACCACTGAAACCAACGCGATCCCGATGGTCCTGCAGTTGCGCTCCGAGGGTGGGGTGTGATTATGGTCATCCGCAATATTCTGTTTCCTATCGATTTTTCCGATCGCTCGCGCGCCACTGCGCCGTTCGTTTATAGCCTCGCGAAGCTCTACGATGCCCGCGTCAT
>CAZPZE010000075.1:0-5489 GCA_964590625.1 uncultured Solibacteraceae bacterium | reverse complement strand
TGCGTTATAATCGGGTCTACTTCTCATGGAGCAATCCCCTGCGGCGGGGCGGTTTGATTGGCGGCTCCTGGCGGCGCTGGCGCTGCTTGTGCCGACGGTCTTCTTTACGTGGCGGGTTTGGAGTGACTTAGCGGTGCGGCGGGATCTGCGGACGAATCTCGCCGAGATCAGCCATGCGCGGTACGGGCTGTTCAACGCCGGCAAGTGGGTGGAGCAGATTCTGCCGATCATCGATCAGCAGATCGATGCGCTGGATCTGACGGCGGGAAATCAGGCGAGCCTGAAGCCGATGGCGGAGCGGGCGCTTTACCGGCTGCTCGATCAGGTGAAAGATCAGCTTGCTCCGAAGCCGGGGGCGGGCGGCGGCTTCGCGGCGCAGGCGATGAGCGCGATGGTGAATTCGATGATCGTGAGCCTGCGGCCGCAGGTTCCGGAATTCGCCAACACGGTTCTGAAGGAACTCGGCAGCAAGGAAAACAAAGAGGCGATCAGGAAGTACATCGCCGGAATTATTGCGGAAGGGGCGAAGAATACGTTCAGTCCAGTGGACATGACCGAGTACAACCGGATTCTCAGGCAATACGGGTGCGTGGATGCGGCGGCGTGCCATGGGGCGATCGGGAAGCGCATCGAGGAGGCGAATCAGCGGATTTCCGGCGAGTATCTGGGAGCGCTGGGCGCGGCGGCGGTGGCGATGATTCTTCTGCTGGGGCAGCGGAAGGGGCTGAGCCGGGCTGGG
Organism: uncultured Solibacteraceae bacterium; assembly: GCA_964590625.1. GTDB lineage: Bacteria > Acidobacteriota > Terriglobia > Bryobacterales > Bryobacteraceae > BOG-234. Next base: position 4,750 of record CAZPZE010000075.1, on the reverse strand, counting down.
GTGGCGGCGGCGATCCTGTTGTGCCTGACGCTGCTGGCGGGCGGCGTGCTCTCGCCGATGCTCGAGGTGGAGGCGCGGATTTCCAGCATCCATATGACGTTTTTCGGGCAGCCGATTTCGTTCGGGGAGCAGGTTCTTTACTATCAGAGCAAGACGGTGCTGGAGGTTTTCCGGACGCTGATCGATATCGGGCAGCCGGAGATGTATGTTGTAGCGGTGCTGCTGCTGACGTTCAGTGTGATTTTTCCGGCGCTGAAGATGCTCACGCTGGGGGCGTGTCTGATGCGGCCGGAATGGATCACGAAGAACCGCATCGCGAAGTTTTTTGCGCTGGAGTCATCGAAATGGTCGATGGCGGACGTGATGGCGATCGCGATTTTTATGTCGTTCGTTGCGTTCAACGGCGTGATTTCGGGAGCGCTCGGCGGGCTGAGGAGTCCGGGATCGCAGATCGTGATTCCGACGGATAGTTCGCAGGTGCTCGCGGGGTTCTATCTGTTTATCGGATTCGTGCTCTCGAGCTTGTTTCTCTCGCGGAAGCTCGAGAAAGATCTCAGGCAGTTGCAGCAGTAGCGGAGCGCTTGTCGTAGCGCTTATCGGAGCGATAGCGGCCGGGCGGGAGGCCGAATTCGCGGCGGAATGCGCGATTGAAGGCGGCTTCGGATTCATAGCCGACAGCGGCGGCGATCTCGGCTACGCTGCGTGAGGTTTTTTCGAGCGAACGCGCGGCGAGTTGGAGACGCCAGCGGGTGAGGTACGTCATCGGCGGTTCCGAAAGATAGCGCGTGAAACGCTCCACGAGGGCGGAACGCGAGATGCCGACTTCGGTTGCGAGACTGGCGATTGTCCAGTGGTGTGCCACGCGGTTGTGGAGGAGCGCGAGGCTTTTGCCGACGATCGGGTCGCGAGTGGCCGCGAGCCAGCCGGTCTGCTGATCGGAGAGGCCGCTGACGTAGCGCCGGAGAGTATCGACGAAGAGGGCTTCAGAGAGCTTTGCGAGCATGGCTTCGCTGCCAGCGCGGCCGGAGGCGGCTTCCTCGACGAGGTGCAGGATGGAGCTTTCGAGCCAGTTGCCGGAGCGATCGGTCCGGATATTGACCTTGAGGATGGAAGGGAGGCCGCTGAGGATGGGGCGGCAGAGGTTCGGGTCACAGCTCAGGTAGCCGCAGGCGAGGCGCGAGACGGCGCCTCCGCCGCCGGCCTGCAACGGGCGCAGATTTCCCGCGCGGATGCGGGCAGATATGCCGTAATCCGGGAATGGGCGCATCGCGTCATGACCGCTGCTCATGTGGTGAGCATCACCGTGAGGGCAGATGACGACGTCGCCGGGATCGAGCTGCATGGCCTGGCCATCGGGCATCTCGATGAGGACGCCGCCTTCGAGGACGAGGTGGTAGATGACCAGATGGTCCGCGCCGGGGGAGAGCATGTCCGCCATCTTCTTCGAAGGAGGTGCGGAATAACCCCAGGGAGCGGAGAATTCCGCGGTGAAGAAGAAAGCACCGGTCATGCGGACGCCGCTCAGGATTTCGGAGATTGCATCCATATCTTTGACGCTCTGCAAAGTCTGGTGGCCGCCGGGCAAAGGAGTTCAGCCCGGTGGACGTTCGGTCAAGCAGCAGAGACGCCCGGGCATAGACTCGCCGGCGCATCTACAGCACAATTGTAGTCCTGTAGGGCGCGCATACGGTCAGAGAAAAGGAGAAAAGATGAGTCCAACGGTAGCGGCGAATGCAAATAAGGCGTTGTGGGAGAAGGGCGACTTCACGGAGATTGCGGCGTTCATGCGGCAATCCGGAGAAGCGATTGCGGAATCACTGGGGGTGACGGCGGGGGATCGTGTTCTTGATCTTGGATGCGGCGATGGGACGACGGCTTTGCCCGCGGCGCGGCTGGGAGCGGATGTGACGGGGATCGATATCTCGTCAAAGCTTGTGGCGGCGGGAAACCGGCGGGCGGCGGAGGCGGGGCTGACGCGGCTGCGATTTCAGGAAGGCGATGCGTGCCGGCTCGAAGGAGTCGCGGATCATTCGTTCGATGTTTCGATCTCGATATTTGGTGCGATGTTCGCGCCGCAGCCGGTGGAGGTGGCACGCGAGATGGTGCGGGTGACGAAGCCTGGCGGGCGAGTGGTGATGGGGAACTGGATTCCGAATGATCCGACGTTTGTTTCGCAGTTGCTGAAGGTGAGCTCGGCGTTCACGCCTCCGCCGCCGGAGGGTTTTATCAGTCCGATGCTGTGGGGCGTGGAGAGTCACATCGTGGAGCGGTTCGGCCTGGCGGGTGTGACGGCGGACCGGATTCAGATGGCGCCGGAGACTTATTACTTCGCGCATCCGGAGAAGACGCCGGAGAATTTCATTGAGCTGTTCGAGGCGTATTACGGGCCGACGATGAATGCGGTGGAAGCGGCGCGGAAGAATGGGCGCGAGCGGGAACTGCACGAACAACTGGTGACGCTGGCGAACGCGCACAACAAGAGCGACGCCGGGACGCTGATCCCGGCGACGTTCCTGCGGGTGACGGTGCGGGTTTGAGGGCGGCCGGCAGGGACGTTGAGCGCGGAGGCGATGGTGAGGGTGGTGAGGGATTCGCAGGTGGCGGCGTGGGCGAGGGATGGCGCTTATAAACAGTGTGATTGCGCGACACAGATGGATGCTTTCATGAGGTGTCCTTCGGGATTGCACCAACGTAAATAAGCTGTGGCCGCACCCGGACCAGTGCCCGCGCTATGTATTGCCGTTCATCCCGCCGGGCTCTCAGTTTTCAGTTGGTGTTTTCTCGACCCGATCCACGACCAGCACGTCGAGTGTCAGCTTGCGGGATTCCAGTTTCAACCCGAGTTCGTCGCGCAGGGCGGGGATCACGAGGTCCGCGGGGTCGCGCGGGGGATCGCCGGGCTGAAGCGGGGTGATGTAGGGGCGGAGATCGAGTTTGAAATCGTAGAAGCCGGTCAGTCCTGTTCCATCGCGAACAGGCACTTTGAGGGCGGATGAGATGATGTCGGTCAGTCTCGAAAGCGGCATTTTGTGGCCTTCGAAAACCAGTGCGGCGCCGGTCATACTGCCTTCTCCACCGCCTTCGGCCGGCCGCAGTTTGGGCGGGCGATCGCCGGCTACCAGTTCGAAGCCGGAGACCGCCTTCGGGGCGCGATGCGCGATCAGGCGGAAGCGCTGGACCAGCAGCGACTGGAGCATGAGACGAAGCTGATCTTCGGTTGCGGGGGTTTCCGATTTCGCGGTGATGTCGAAGCGCGTGGCGTCCATCCAGCCGGGTGCGGAGATCTCGTATACATTCAGCCGGTATGCCCAGCGGATGCAGGTGCTAAGTTTGACGTTGCGCATGGTCAGCGTTCCGGCTGAGGTGGTGATCTCTTCGCGTAAGGGAGCGGGCGCACTATCCTGAGGTACAGCGCCCGGCCGGATGGAGGCGACATCGAATGCCGGGCGAGCGGAGGGCTGAGCCTGCGCGAGAGCTGCGGCAAGGAGAGCTACCGCCAGACCGGCGCGATTCAAAATCGCGCGCGGAATTTGATTCCGCCCCATTTCGTTAGTTAGCCCTCCGGTTCCCAGCGGAAGCGGGTGATGGCGAGGGCGGTGAAGAGCACGGAGCTCAGGAGAAGGAATCCGATTGGTTGAAGGGCGGCGGAGAAGCCAAGGCCGCGCCAGGTCATGGCGTCGAGGCCGTCCATGGCCCAGCGGGTGGGGATGAACATGGTCAGGGTCTGGAGCCATTGGGGGAACAGGAATGCGGGGACCCAGGCGCCGCCGAGCATCACCATGATGAGGGTCACGAAGATGGCGAGGCCGCGGGTGGCTTCGGCTGTTTTGCCGAGGCCGGCGATCAGGAGGCCGAAGGAGGCCGTCATCAGGGAGAACGCGATGCAGATGCCGACGAAGCCGGCGAAGCTGCCTTCGATCTTCACGTGGAACACAAAGCGGGCGAAGGTGAAGACCGCCGTGAGGATCATCATTGATGTGATGGCGGCGCTCAGGGCGCGGCTGCCGAGGAGCAGTCCGCGGGAGAGCGGGGCGGCACGCAGGCGTTTCCAGAGTCCGCGCTGCCGCTGCAGGAGCATGCCGATTCCGACTTCGACGCCGGTGAACAGAATGAACTGCACGCTCATGCCGGCGAAGGCGTGGGCGTAGCCGTTATAGGCCGCGCCGTTGTGCGCCGTGACCGCCTGAGGGTTCACTTCGTAGGGCATCGTGATGCCCGCCTGTGTGGCGGTTCCGCCCGCGGAGACGCGGCTCTCATTCCACTGTTTCACGCCTTCGAGAAGGCCGCGAAGCGAATTCTTGTCGGCGGCCGACATGGCGCGGTTATCCGCCAGATCGGCCAGCGATTCGTCCACCATAGTCTGGCCTGTGGCGCCGTCGAACATTTCCTTACTGACGACCTGCATCACCGATCCCGTGAGAACGCCCTGCACCATGCTGCGTTCGGCGGTGTGGGAGGGATCGTAGAGGACCGTGATTTCGGGTTTCTTTTCGGGGCGGAAAAATGCGCGGCCAGCCTGTTCGCCGAAATCCTTCGGGACGACGATGGCGACGGAGGCGGCACCTTTGCGGACGGCTTCGCGCGCCTGATCCTCAGTCATGATGTTCATGGCCAGCGATTTCTGCTTCTGCAGGTCGGCGAGGATGGCTTTCGAAATCGGGCTGGCGTCCTGATCGACGTAGAGGACCGCGAGCGGGCTGGGCTCGCCGTTATCGCTGCCGTTGTTTCCGAAGATGTAGCCGAAGAAGGA